>VGML01000095.1 GCA_016866415.1 Bacteroidota bacterium
TTCCGTAGGAACCCATTGAACGTTTCCCCTTCGCTGTTTTTTTATCTCCTTTTCCCATATATCTTACTTTTTGGTTATCTAATCAATTGTTTGGCAAAGTTATAATTCTTTTTGATTTAATCGTTTACGAAATTCATTTTCCAACGCTTGACCTCCATTTAATATTTTTCGACACCATTTAATCTTTAGTTCAATTTGTTCTTTTTCACTTAATTTCCATTGAAAATCGCTTTTCTCAAGTCGATCCCGAATGATTTGTAAAACCAAAGCTACGGAAACGGAAATATTGAAACTTTCCGTGAAACCATACATCGGAATCTTTAAATGATAGTCAGCTCGACTAATTACTTCATCGCTCAATCCTCTTCGCTCTGTCCCAAAGAAAAAGGCGAGTGGCTGATCAATTGGAATATCGTGAATTGTAAAAGAATCTGTATGTGGGGTAGTGGCGACAAGTTGATATCCTCTATTTTTAAGGTTGAGCAAACAATCGTCTGTTGGATTTTCTCCCAAATTGTAATTGTATAAATCGACCCAGCGACCTGCACCAAGTGCGATATCACGCTGAACGGAATATTGAAAACCTTTTTCAATCACATGCATTTCTTGTAGCCCGAAACAATCACAACTTCTCAGAACGGCTGATGCATTGTGTTCTTGGTAAATATTTTCCAATGCAATTGTAAGATGCTTTGTTCGTTGCGCAGCGATTCGATCAAACATTTCCACTTTGTTGGGAGTGATGATTTTGTAGAATTCATCTAAAACAAGTTGATCTAAAGACATTAAATTGCTTTTTCCATTAAATAATGTTGTATCTCTCCGAAAAGTAAATGTGATTTTTCTACTATTTCGTAGCCTAATTTTTGATAAAAACCAAGTGCAATTTCACGAGCGTGCAAAATTATTTTTCTTCGACCATTTTGAAAAGCAAGATCTTCCAAATGAACCATAAGTTTCTCACCAATTCTTTTTCCTTGAGAATCAGTTTCGACTGCCATAAATCTAATTTGGCCGATTTCGTTATCCATTAAATCCAATCTGGCAACACCTTTGATGACTCCATTTTGAAAGTAGGCAGCATGAATAGCTGAATAATCACCTTCATTTCGTTCGCTTCCTCGCGGTTGATTCCAAGGTTGTCGAAGTATTCGATACCTCAAATCGTAGTATGAATCCCATTCCATTTCGGTTTTTGGACAGCGAATTTCTATTTCCATTCAAATGCTATTGAAGTTGTTCGTTTGGTTGATATTCCATCAATTTCCTCATTACGAATTAGTTTTTTCGCTTGCTCGGATTCAAATACTTCATCCAAATTTTTAATGATGCCACAAGGAACATTTATTTTTTTCATGGCCTCGAAAATTTCGTCACTGTCAAGATGAACAATCTTTTTTTCAAGTATGTCAAAAAGTTCATTTCTATTTGATACTCTGTTTTGATTTTCTTTGAATTTTGAATCTACTATTAGCTCATTTAAATTTAGGTAATTACATAGTTTTTCGAAATGTTGATTGGAACCTATGGCGAATGTTATTTGACGGCTATCCTTAGTTGTAAAAATTTCGCCATAAGGAGCAATATTCGGGTGAAGACTTCCAATTCGCTCGGGAACATGACCAGACATCAAGTAATTAGAAGCTTGGTTAACTAAACTACAAACAGCGGCGTCGTAAAGAGAAACTTCAACTGACTTTGCCTGTCCGGATTTTTGTTGTTCTAGCAAGGCGAGCAATAATCCTTCTTTCAATTGATGAGCTGCCAAAACATCAATCAGTGCAACAGGCATTTTTACAGGGCCACTTTCAAATGTTCCATTCATCGACATAAAACCTGTTTCAGCTTGTAAAATTAAGTCATAAGCTACGCGTTCACTTTCAGAACCATAGCCATTTATTTTTCCGATTATTAGATTTGGATTGTATGTTCTTAAAATTTCATCCGTAATTTTTAATTTGATGTCATTTCCTTTTTTGAAGTTGGAAATGAGAATTGAACTTGCTTTTACCAATTCAATGAATTCTGAATAATCAGATGAATCTTGAAGGTTTAATTGAATGTAATTTTTCTTAAAATTTATACTCGAAAAATAGGCCGAAACTTTTGAGTCTGGTTTCTCGGAAGGTAGTTTCCAGCTTCGAGTTACATCAGGTTTAAGTGGATGTTCAATTTTGATGACTTCTGCACCAAGTTCAGCGAAAAAAGTAGCAACTGAAGGTCCGGCTAGTACAGTTGATAAATCAATAATTTTTATTCCCTCGAACATTACAATCGATCCTATTTTTCAATTTTCTCTAATGTAACAGTTGCTAAACCAGCTCGAACGAAATTAAGTTTCTTGGCTGCTGCCATTGATAAGTCGATTATTCGTTTCGTGCTTCCCATTCTATCATTTATTTTAACGATAACTACGGAATCGTTTTTTAAATTAGTTACCTTAACCATTGTTCCCATAGACAGAGTTCTGTGAGCGGCAGTTAAACTGTCTTTGTGGTACTTTTCCCCAGAATAAGTTCTATGTCCGTGCAACGAGTTTCCATAATAGCTTGCGATTCCTTTTTGAATATCCGATTGAATAAATGAAATTAAAATTAAACCAGGGAAAAATAAACTAATCTTTTTCATAATCAAGGTGTTATTTAGATGAAAATCTCTTTTAAAAACAATCTTATTTTTACCAAGTTACAGAATTTTATTCAGACTAAAAATTTTAGACTTGTATTTGGTTTCATTCTAATTGTAAATTCATTAAATTCGCAACTCAAATTTTAACATCACAAATTATGGCAGTATTTGATTTAGACATGATCAAAAAGGTATATGAAAAATACCCTGAAAGAATAGAAGCAGCGAGAAAAATAGTTGGAAAACCTTTGACCTTGTCTGAGAAAATTCTCTACGCGCATCTTTGGGATGGGAATACTTCAACGGCTTTTGAACGTGGAAAATCATATGTGGACTTTGCTCCAGATCGTGTTGCGATGCAAGATGCAACTGCTCAGATGGCACTTTTGCAATTTATGCAAGCTGGTAAAAAACGTGTTGCTGTTCCATCAACTGTACATGCAGATCACTTAATACAAGCAAAAGTTGGTGCAAGCAAAGACTTACAAGAATCACTAAATCAGAATAACGAAGTATTTAACTTTCTTTCTTCAATATCGAATAAATATGGAATTGGATTTTGGAAACCGGGAGCAGGAATCATACATCAAGTGGTTCTGGAAAATTATGCATTTCCAGGAGGAATGATGATTGGAACAGATTCGCATACAGTGAATGCAGGTGGTCTAGGAATGGTTGCTATTGGTGTTGGAGGTGCAGATGCAGTTGACGTAATGGCAGGAATGGCTTGGGAATTGAAGTTTCCGAAATTGATTGGAGTAAAACTTACTGGAAAATTGAATGGTTGGACTTCAGCCAAGGATGTTATTTTGAAAGTCGCAGATATTTTGACTGTAAAAGGCGGAACTGGAGCCATTGTTGAATATTTCGGTGAAGGAGCAATAAATCTTTCTTGTACTGGGAAAGGAACAATTTGTAACATGGGTGCTGAGATTGGTGCGACGACTTCAACATTTGGTTATGACGAATCTATGCGTCGTTATTTAATCGCTACAGGTCGACAAGAAGTTGTTGATGCTGCTGATAAAATAGCTGAACATTTGACAGGTGATAAAGAAGTTTATGAAAATCCTTCTAAATACTTTGATCAACTAATTGAAATAAACCTTTCGGAACTTGAACCACATGTGAATGGTCCATTTACACCGGATCGAGGCACACCAGTTTCGAAAATGAAAGCGGAAGCAGAAGCAAATGGCTGGCCTATGAAAGTGGAGTGGGGATTGATTGGTTCTTGCACGAATTCATCTTATGAAGATTTAGCGAGAGCAGCTTCAATTGTTCAACAAGCTGTTGCTCAAGGAATCACTCCTAAAGCGGAATTTGGTATTAACCCAGGTTCTGAACAAGTTCGTTATACGGCTGAGCGTGATGGAATTTTAGCTGACTTCGAAAAAATGGGCACAAAAATCTTTACCAATGCTTGTGGACCATGTATCGGTCAGTGGGATCGAGAAGGAGCTGAAAAGCAAGAGAAAAATACGATTGTTCACTCGTTTAATAGAAATTTTTCTAAAAGAGCTGATGGAAACCCAAATACACATGCCTTTGTAACTTCACCTGAAATGGTAGCTGCGTTGGCAATTTCTGGAAATTTAGGTTTCAATCCAATCACGGATACGTTGACAAACGATAAAGGTGAGCAAGTAAAATTGAATGCGCCAGTTGGAGATGAGTTGCCTAAGAAAGGATTCGAAGTGGAAGATAATGGCTATCAAGCTCCTGCAGCAGATGGTAGCGATGTGATTGTTGCAGTTGCTCCAGATTCTTCACGACTTCAGTTATTGGAAAATTTCCCAGCTTGGGATGGTAAAAACATTGAAAATGCAAGATTATTAATCAAAGCCAAAGGAAAGTGTACAACTGATCACATTTCCATGGCTGGTCCTTGGTTGCGTTACAGAGGTCATTTGGATAACATTTCAAATAACATGTTAATTGGTGCTGAAAACGCATTCAACGGAAAGGCAAACGAGGTTAAAAATCAGTTGACTGGTACATATGGAGAAGTTCCTGCTGTTCAACGTGCATACAAAGCGGCAGGTGTTCCATCTATCGTTGTTGGAGATCACAACTACGGTGAAGGTTCATCACGTGAGCACGCTGCAATGGAACCAAGACATTTAGGTGTTAGAGCGGTTGTTGTAAAATCATTTGCTCGAATTCATGAAACCAATCTGAAGAAACAAGGAATGTTAGCCTTAACTTTTACGAATGATTCTGATTACGACAAGATTCAAGAAGACGACACATTTAATTTTATTGATTTGGTAGATTTTACCTCAGGTAAGCCTTTAACAATGGAGATTATTCATTCGAATGGTAATAAAGAAACAATTCAACTTAATCATACATATAATGACTCTCAAATTGAATGGTTTAGAGCTGGTTCAGCCTTGAATTTGATTAAACAAATGCAAAATTAAAGAAATGAGGTTATTCTTGTTTGTATGTCTGATTTTGGTTTCTAATAACAGTAAATCACAAATTTTATTCGCTGGAAATCAAATCGTTGAGGGGTATTTAGGGCTACCAAATATGGCGAGATTTTCAGGAGGAATAAATTTTTTTACGTCCGAAATTAGTACGGGTGAGATAACTAGATTCAGAGGAATTGCTCCATCTGGAATTCGATATAGTTATATGATTTCAGAAAATCTTAGTTTTGGATTTGATCTGATGTATAATTCGAGTAATGTTACCACGTCGACAACCGATACAATTTATAATGGAATAACAGGTCAATGGACGTATCAGCAAACCACGAATCAGACCTTAACAAATCGCCTTCGTTTTCATGCGAGAATGAACTTTCACATTCCTACAGGAAGGCCTGAATCTGATTCCTATTTTGGTGTTGGTATAGGTTCAAATAATCGTTGGATAAAGTCCTATGAGAACAATGTTTTTGTTGAAGAAATTAAAGGGTCTGAAGCGGCTGTTTTACCATTCTCAATGAGGTTGTGCTATGGCTACCGATATTTTTTTGGATACAATTGGGGAATTAGCGGTGAAGTTGGTTTAGGTGGGCCACTTATTTCCATAGGAGCCTCATACAAATTGTAAGAGACGTCAAACGAGATTTCTTTAATCGAAAACTTCGTTTACCTAATCTTTCTTCTTCTTTTCTTTCTTATTTTTCTTTTTCTTTTTATCTTTTTTCTCGTTTACGATTTCTTCGGGGTTATCGTCTTCAGTTTTGGATTTTTCTTGTGTCTTTTTGTTTTTCTCATTCATCTTAACGATGTCTGTTCGAACTCCATATGTGTCAAAGCTATATTCTTCAATAATTTCTCCTTTTAAAAACTGAGTTACATGTTTGGGATTTCCGTCTTCAAAGTTTTCTATATGCTTTCCATCAGGAATTCCTTTCTTGAAAAATTCTTGCTTTAAAATAAGCCCTTCGTTATCCATCGTTTTGAATTCGCCATTCTTTACTCCCTTGTTCCAATTTTGAATGTTAGCGATTTTACCATCATCGAAATAGTAAGTCCATGTTCCGTGGTTTTTTCCTTCTTTGTAATTAATATCTACGATCACTTTTCCTTCTTCATTAAATTGCTTGTGATTTCCGTCTTGTAATCCTTCCTTGTAAAAAACAATTCGTTTTACTTTTCCATTTTCAAAGAAATCTTTTTTAGAGCCATCTAGCTTATCATTCTTATATGTTTCAAGTTTAATTGTATCACTTTTCTCATTGTTTTGAAATAAAACGAATTTCCCTTCCTTTTTACCCATATTGAAATTCTGTTCACTTTCTTTTTTATTCGTACTATCGTAGTAGAAAATGGTCGGCCCATCCATAATTCCAAGAATGAAACTCATTTTTGATTGTGGACAACCAGATTCATAATAACTCATTCCAATGCTGTCTTGTTTGCCATTTACAATTTTTATTTGTGTTTCAATCACTCCATTTCTATAACACGAAACACAAGTCCCATTGAATACTTCTGAAGTCATTTTTCGCGAATAATACGTACTCGAATATTCATCAAAAGCTACAAGTTCATTGCAATTTTTTACTTTTTTGAAATCACAAATTGGTTTCTTTTTATAACAAGGAACTTGTTGTGCACAAACGGATGTGCAAATTATAAATAGAGTATAAATTGATGTTTTCATAAATTACGTTTTAAAATATTAAGCGCTTTTTTCATTTCGATTGGAACGGAACTAGTTTGATTTGTTACTGAATCAAAGCATACCATCACCGAACATCCTTTTGTATGTATTTTCTCTTCAACAAAAATCTCATAGCCAAGTTTGAAACTTTTATTTCCAATTTCAATTAAATACATCGATATAGATGGTTTTTGATGAAGTAGAATAGGTTCTAAGTAGTCAATTTCATTTCGAACCAATAAAACACCATTTTTTTTCCAATCCCATGATTCACCGAGTAATTCTTTGAAATAATGTACACGCGTCATTTCGAAATAACTTAAATAAATCGAATTATTTACGTGTCCTAGTACGTCTAAATCTGCAAATCTAACTTGTATTTCAGCGGGTTTTATGCTCATTTGTCTAACTCTTCAAATTCGGAATTATTACTTATAAATTCGGGTACGATTTCCTTCATTTTTTGAACTAAATCAATATTTTGAAAGGTGTTTAATGATTCTACTAGATTTTCAATCATGGTAATAATTTGAGTTTCGGCTTTCCTTGTCTTCGCAATCAAAATTTTCTCATGGTGAGTTGGAATTGTATTTTCTTCATTTGCCAATAATTCCTCGTACAACTTTTCACCAGGCCTCAATCCAGTTATATTAATATCGATATCCTTTCCAAGTTCTAAACCACATAGGGAAATCATTTTTTTCGCCAAATCAATGATTCGAACTGATTCACCCATATCGAAAACGAAAATTTCACCACCTTTTCCCATTGAGCCAGCTTCAAGAACTAATTGGCAAGCTTCGGGAATTGTCATAAAAAAGCGCGTAATTCGTTCATCTGTTACGGTAACAGGTCCTCCATTATCGATTTGCTTTTGAAAAAGCGGAATAACTGAACCATTGGATCCAAGAACATTTCCAAACCGAGTGGTCACAAAACGTGTTTTAGTGACCTCATTTTTACTTTGGGCATATATTTCAGCGATACGTTTTGAGGCTCCCATAACATTGGTTGGATTTACAGCTTTGTCAGTTGAGATCATCACAAACTTATCAACGTTATTTTTTAGGGCCAGGTCAGCAAGTATCTTCGTTCCTTTTATGTTATTCATAACTGCCTCTGCTGGATTTAATTCCATCATTGGAACATGTTTGTATGCCGCAGCATGAAAGATTAGTTGGGGTTTGAAATGTCCGAAAATACGGTCCATTCGATTTTCATTACAGATATCACCAAT
>VGML01000096.1 GCA_016866415.1 Bacteroidota bacterium
AGAAACTCCCATTTCTTGACACCTTCTTCTTGAAGCCTCACGTCGATCCGATGGTAAATCAGATACAGTAAAATGCTCAATTGGAAAAGTTCGATCGGTAAAACTTGCAGTAGACGAACCACTTGCGTAGTCAAATAAAGTTGTTTGATCAGTAACACGCCAATCCTCTGCAAAATCGCGAGCTAGAAAGTTCAAATATTCTCGTTCAGCCGCAACAGTTGCTTGTTGTAACAACGGGTTTCCAAAAGATGAAAATGATGCGTAAATGGGACGTTGCCTATTTGAAGATCGACCATTGAAATCATCTTCCATATTGCCATTCGCATTACCCAATAAACCTTCAAATTCACCGCGATCGCAATCAAAAACTTCAACTGTCAAATTCACAAACCCCATTTGAGACGAGCGGCTTTCTACAATGACATTTTCCCCTGAAGGCCATGAAACAGTGTAGTACCTGCCATTTAGGCTAAGCGTTCCACCATTTGGAAGAAAATAGGTTCTTCCGTTCAATGATATTGGCTGGCCATTGAGTCTCCATGGACTAAAGTTCCCATCTGGTTTGTCACCACTGTAATAGCATAAGCGGTCGCCAGCCACATTTAGTGCTGCTGCCGTGTTCAAAGAGAAATTTCTGTCTTGCGGACTCTGTCTTGCTTGAACTTCAAAGTGGTTTTTTGTTGATTTGGCAACTACAAATTCGCCCACCGTTTGAAAGGAATAAGTAGCTTGGTCAGAGGATTTAAGATGCGGATCACCGTAACTTCTGCCAATTATTGCAGAACAAAAACTGTGGTTAAAAAGCATCTCCGCCATATTCCATTGATTTGCATTTTGGGCATTACCTGCATTTCTTCCTTGTGTAATCGTTTCACTAATTCCCCTTCTTTGTTCTAAAGGAATCATTGTTACCATCTGATATGGAGTGAATTCTTCTGGAAATGTCCGATCTGGGATAGGTTTTTTGTCTGCAAGTGCAACAATGGAATTGGCTAACCATTCTCCACGAATAGGATCCCAATTCAATAGCTCTTTTTTATGCTTTCGAATTCACTTTCAAAACTTGATTGCGCATTAACTGATTTAGCGAAAGATAATAAGCTGAGAATGAAAAGTAGTGTGAAGTTTTTCATAGAAACATTTATTTAAAAAGAAACCAATAATCGTTCCAAATCAATCATTGAATTTGTAGCCAATTCCTTTTACGGTTGTTATGTATTTATCACCTATTTTTTCTCTCAGTTTGCGAATGTGAACATCGATTGTACGGTCTCCAACTATAATATCAGTTCCCCAAACGGTTTCCAAAATAACATCTCGCGTAAAAACATGGTTCGGTCGAGAGTAAAGCAATGCGAGTAATTCGAATTCTTTACGCGGCAAATGAATTTCCTGCCCGTCTTTCACCATCACATATTTTTCTCGATTTATTTGAAATTCAATGGCTTCAGCTGGGTTCGGTTTTACAATTTCTTTTCTTCTCAAAAGTGCGTTAATTCGACTGATAAGCACTTTTGGCTTAATGGGTTTTGCAACGTAATCGTCGCCCCCTGCTTCCAACCCTGCAATTTGACTGTAATCCTCGTTTCTAGCTGTTAGAAAACAAATTAATATATCGTTGTTTTCTTGAGATGATTTCAAATTTTCACAAACCTCAATACCGTCCATTTCGGGCATCATGACATCGAGCAGAATTAAATCTGGTTTGTGGGTTTTAATTTTTTCGAGACAAACCACTCCGTTTTCACAAGTAATAACGATATACCCGCTCTTTTCAAGATTATACTTTAGAAGTTCGCGAATATCTTCATCGTCATCAACCACGAATATTTTTGCCATTCTTGTTTTTTAACAAAGATAAGGGGTAATATATAATTGTCAAACTAAATATTTTAAATCCAAAAAAACACTACCGTAAAAAATTTGGTTAAAAAAGATATGTGATTGAATATTCCAAACAAAAAAATGTAATATTTACGAAGTAGTAGTAGGTTAGGTTGATACTAAGGGCTTCGGGTGAAAATCTGGAGCCCTCGTTTTATTTGTATATTTGATCTTGTATATGAAAATCAAAATTTTACTTGTTGAGGACGATGTAAATCTAGGATTGGTTATTTCAGATCAATTGAATTCGGATGGTTATGCCGTGACTCTTTGCTGCGATGGAGTAGAGGCTTTGCAGCGATTCAATCAAGAAACTTATCATCTGTGCATTTGTGATGTAATGATGCCAAAAAAAGATGGATTTACGCTCGCAAAAGACATTCGCCAACTAAATGCTGAAATACCGATTCTATTCCTTTCAGCTAAATCAATGACGGAGGATAAAGTAGCAGGATTTAATGCTGGTGGTGATGATTATTTAACTAAGCCTTTTAGTGTTGAGGAATTGCACCTAAGGGTAAAAGCACTGTTAAAGCGGGTTAATTTGAAGGTCGAGCAACCTGAAGAAAAAATAATTTCAATGGGTTGTTTTACATTTGATGTTGAAAATTACACACTTAAATCGCAAACAGAATTAAAAAGTCTGACTAAAAAAGAAGCTCAAATTTTAAAGATATTGTACAAATTCAAAAATCAAGTTATTCCTCGTGAAGTGATTTTAAACGCTGTTTGGGGTCAAGATGATTATTTTGTTGGGAGAAGTTTGGATGTTTTCATAACGAAATTGCGTAAATATTTGAAAGAAGAACCAAAAATTCATATTTCTAACGTGCACGCTGTCGGATTTAAATTTGAAATTCAAGAATGAGCCATTTTTTGCTTCACGTTGAAACCGCAACTAAAGTGTGCTCGGTTGCTCTGTCGAAGAATGGAGAACAAGTCGCTGTAAAAGAAACCAATTCTGATCAATATATTCACGGAGAAAGCTTGAATTTGTTTATTGAAGACGTTTTGTCTGAAGCTAAAGTAAACATTGAAGATTTAAGTGCGGTTTCAATATCTGCTGGACCGGGCTCCTACACGGGTTTACGAATAGGGGTATCTTCAGTTAAAGGTTTATGTTTTGGTTTGGGAATTCCCTTAATTTCCATTCCAACGCTTGATGCCCTTTATGCTTTGGCTAGACAAAAATATACGAGCGAACCGATTTGCGTTATGCTCGATGCGAGAAGGATGGAAGTATACAGCCAAATTTGGGGTAGCGATGGCGACACTTTAAAAAACTTGAGTGCAGATGTATTGGATGAAAATTCTTACAATGGGTTTGATCCTTTCGTCTGCGTGGGCGATGGTTGCGAAAAAATGAAAGACCTTTGGGAGTCTCGGCGAATTCATTTCGAATCGGCAATGTTTCCAAGTGCTGTCGGACAAATCAAGTTGGCGTATAACAAGTTTTTAGTGAATGATTTTGAAGATGTGGCTAATTTTGTGCCACTTTATTTGAAGGAATTTCAATCATCAGTTCATTCGAAATAAAGAATCTTCTTCCATGATCCAATATTCTCACAATTATCCGAAACAAGAATTTCAATTATAGCCGTTTTTATCGTCTTATCCTTTCTGAAATAAATCAATCTGTTGGTTTTCAAATCGTATTCTAATTGTTTCCATTCACCATTGACTAGTATGTTGTAGTTGAAAATATCTGTCTGACTTTCTAACACTTTCCAAATCAATTTTTTGCCATGAATTAACGTATCACTCTCCTTAAAATTTTCAGGAAATATTTTTGGTGCTATGGTATCAATTTTAACATAGAATTGACCGAACACTTTTGATTCAGCGGTCAACTTTTGATTTTCAATTTTAGTAAATAAAGGTGTAGATTTTCCATTCGAAACGACTTGTATGTATTGATTTTTAAGTTCAATATTAATATTCTTAATTGGTTGCATCGTAACTTTAAATGCCTTTTGTATGGTTATTTCGTTATTGCCGAATCGATTGTTCTCAATTGCCTTGATTTTTTTAATCGGTTCGTAAAAAGTAAAAGGTTCGATGTCTATTTCCATTTGTTCACTTTTAAAATGATAACTGGAGTCCGGAATAAAATGAGTTTTGGATGAGTAAAAGCGCTCTGATTTACTTGCTGTTTCCCTCGGGCACACAACGGAAAAACGCAATGTTGATGAGTTTTTTGAGACGTCTTTGAGGATGATTTCGACGTTCAGAGAATCCTTAGGATTGACTTTAATGCTGCCTATTTGTTCGAATTGGTAGATGTGTAGTGGGTTGTGTGCTGTTTTAAAAAGTTTGTGAAAGCGCAATTTTGATTTTTTATATTCATCCAAATCTTGGTGGCTATTGACATACCTTGAATCATCAAACGAAATTCGATTATATTTGGATTGAAATAACGTGTCGTTGCCAATTATACAAATATTCTCGAAGAGCCCGAAATTACCAGCTAAACCTATCGGGTCGGATCCGGAAACTGCAAACGCCAATTGCCCGTAATCAGGTATAAAATCCTTGGTTAAGATAATTTTATTTCCTGGTATTGAATACCCGTTTTTCGTTTTTTGTACATTGATAATCATTGATTTACCTGGAATTTGATATCCTTTGTCATCAACAGCATAAATTTTTAATGCTTGTATTACAGGTGTTGAATTGTCTATAATATTGAATCCGTGGAGTAATGGGTTTAAACCGTGTTCGGTTTTGGTGTCACGTATTTCAAAATGCAAATGTGGCCCTGTTGAAGAACCGCTATTACCTGAAAGGGCAATTAGTTCTCCTTTTTGAACAATTAACTCGTTTTCCCGCAATTTTAAATCAATGTTGTTCGAAAATGCTTCCACTTGAAAAGGTTCAAGGAAATCCGTTATTTTTTCTGAGAAAGTCGAGCAGTGGGCGTAAACACTCGTAATTCCATTTGGGTGATCAATATACACGACTCTTCCATAACCAATTGGTGAAATTCGAATTCGCGAAATGTATCCATCTGAAATGGAATGAATTGGTATACCCTCTCTTTGATTTGTTTTAAAATCCAATCCCATGTGAAAATGATTCGGTCGAATATCTCCGAAAATTGCACTTAATTGCAATGGGATTCCCAATGGAGAATGATATTTTGAGTCCACCGTTACATGTTGAGCTACCGATTTTGAGCCAATAAATAGAAAAACAACAAATAAACTAATGTTTCGCATATACAAAGTTAAGCTTTCAAAAAAAACACAAAATACATTCCAAAAAATTGTGTCCGTTATTATTTCAATGTTAACTTTGTAGAAAGTCAATAAGCAATGACTGAGCAATTAGAAAAAAGTATTGAACAAATTTTAGAAAAAGCCAAGTCGCTTCATCTTGATTTACAAAATGAAAGATCAAGAAGTGCTTCATTATCGTTGGAAATCGATAAAATGAAGGCGGAGCTTTTTACCGCGACTGAGCGAGAATTTATGTTAAGCACTGAAATTGAAACGCTTAAATCGGCATTGCAAATTGCAGAAAATAAAGTTGTTGAAGTTCCTGTTCAAACGATTGGAAAACGTGAAGAGGAAATCGAAGAACTTGTTAAAGAAATAGAATACTGTATCGAACAGCTGAAAAAATAGTAATGGGAAAAATTTCTATAAAAGTCTTAGTTGGTGGCAGAACATACCCCTTAACCGTTTCGGAAAACGAACAGGAGAAGGTGATGAAGGCTGCCGAAGACATCAACAAAGGAATTGAACTTTTGCGCCGAAATTATGGTGTTAAAGACCCACAAGATTTATTAGCAATGACAGCACTGCAGCTTGTTTCCAAAGGACAGCCTAGCGCTCCCAAAACGCAAGTAGTTGCGGCCCCTGAAGATTACAGCGATATTGAACTCGCATTGGAGAATTTATTCAAACAAATTGACGAGTTGAAATAATCTTTAACATTTTTTCGCAACAGCAATTACTTAATTTAAAAGGTGATTTATGGTTGTAGTATGGATTATTGTTGGATTACTAGGTGGAGGAATTGGAACCTATGTTTTACAACAAACGGCCTTAAAGGCAAAAAGTCAAAAACTGATTAAAGATGCGGAAATTGAAGCTGAAAATATCAAAAAAGAACGCGTCCTTCAAGCGAAAGAAAAATTCCTAAAACTCAAAGAGGAACACGAAACAACCATCAAGGATCGTGAGCGTAAACTTCAGTCGAATGAAGACAGAGTGCGCGCAAAAGAGAAATCTTTCACGGATAAACTTGAGCATTTAGGTCGCAAAGAAAAGGAGATCGAGAAAACGCAAGCTGAATTCGACGCAAAATTCCAAGCACTTGAGTTACGCTTACAAGAAGTTGATAAAATACAGCAAAAACGAGTTGCTGAATTATCGAAAATCAGTAATATGAGCGTTGACGAGGCAAAAGGAATGCTCATGGAGGCCCTAAAAGACGAAGCAAGAACTGCGGCAATGGCCTCAATCAAAGAGATTACGGAAGAGGCAAAACTTAATGCGAATAAAGAGGCACGAAAAATTGTAATCCAGTCCATTCAGCGAGTTGCTACGGAGCAAGCGATTGAAAATGCGGTTTCTGTTTTTAACATAGAATCTGATGAGGTTAAGGGAAGAATTATTGGTCGAGAAGGTCGAAATATTCGTGCTTTAGAAGCAGCAACAGGAGTAGAAATCATTGTTGATGACACCCCTGAAGCAATCATACTTTCTTGTTTTGATCCTGTTAGAAGAGAAATTGCTCGTTTGTCTTTGCATCAGTTAGTTTCTGATGGTCGTATTCACCCTGCGAGAATCGAGGAAGTTGTTGGTAAAACCAAGAAACAGCTGGATGAAGAAATCGCTGAAACTGGCAGAAGAACATGTATCGATCTTGGAATTCATGGATTGCATCCTGAGTTGATGCGTATGGTAGGCCGAATGAAATTTCGTTCTTCTTATGGTCAAAACTTATTGCAACACTCACGAGAAGTGGCAAACCTTTGTGCAATCATGGCAGCCGAGCTTGGTCTCAATGTGAAATTGGCAAAACGCGCAGGATTACTTCATGATATTGGCAAAGTTCCAGATGAAGAGCCAGAATTGCCACACGCTATCTTAGGTATGAAAATCGCAGAGAAGTTCGGGGAAAAAGGAGAGGTTCTAAACGCGATTGGAGCCCACCATGATGAAATAGAAATGACAACGTTGATTTCTCCAATTGTTCAGGTTTGTGATGCCATTTCTGGTGCCCGTCCTGGCGCTCGCCGTGAAATCGTTGAAGCTTACATCAAACGTATAAAAGAACTTGAAAACTTGGCATTGTCTTATGATGGTGTTCAAAGCGCATACGCAATTCAAGCTGGGCGTGAACTTCGCGTTTTGGTAGAGGCTGAAAAAGTTTCAGATCAACGTTCTGAGGAGTTATCATTTACAATTTCACAACGAATTCAAACGGAAATGACGTATCCTGGACAAGTTAAGGTAACTGTTATTCGTGAGAAAAGAGCGGTGAATTACGCGAAGTAAGATTTTAGAATCTTCCCTACCTGAGATACATATCTTTCATTTGCTTAACGCGATCTGATATAGTATTCCTTAATTTTTTAGGTTCCAGAACTTCAATTTCGCCACCATAACCCAGTATTATGCGAATAAATTCTTCTGAAATAAGAATATTTAGTTCAAAAATAGATTCTTCAGTTGCTTCGGAGATAAGTTTTTGGGATTTATGAAATGGTTGTGAAGCAATGTATTTTGCTGCTATTTTATTGGCTTTAATTCGGATTTTTTCGGTTTTTCCTTTGTATGCAGTGATGCCAATTGTATCCTGAAAGTAGGAGCTCGGACTAAAATCATCCGGGAAAGTAGCTTCGTCTTCTGTCAACATTGGATCTTGAACACGATCGAGCGCATACGTGATTATATCATTTTTCGTCGAATCGAATGAAATCAAATACCAACGATTGCGATATTCTTTCAAAAACAACGGAGAAACTTTACGTGGTTTTTCGATGCCTTTTATGAAACTGGCATACGTGAAAAAAACTTTTTTACGAGCCCGAATGGCTTCAAGAAATAAGGGTAAATACTCATTGCCGCCAACAGATATA
>VGML01000097.1 GCA_016866415.1 Bacteroidota bacterium
AACAGCAAAATACGAAGAACGTATTAGGCGCCGCCATGATACTTTTGGTTCCGATGGCATTGATTTTACTGCAACCTGATGCTGGGACATTTGTAGTCTTTACTTCATTTCTATTTGTGATGTATCGGGAAGGCTTGACTTTTGATCCCATAATTCTTGGAATAATCAATTCATTTCCAGGTGTTCGATTCAAAGAAACATGGGTCGGGAGTCATTTCATTCCAATTATGTTCGTAGCAATATTTTTATCCGTCATAACCCTTCTTTTAAGTAATGTAGTCATTACAGTTCCTTTTATGCCTGAAACAAAAATACCCGGTTCAATGGGAGTTATTTTGACCTTGTTGTTGTTCGGAATCATTTCGTTATTAATAATTCGAAGATTTGGAACAAAAAGAGATCGATCGAGAGCAACCATTATTGTTGTCCTTGGTTTGGTTTTAGGAGGTGGTTTATCATTAGGCGTTGGAGCAGGTTTCGGCAGTTTAGCTCCTCACCAAAAAGATAGAATTGAGCTTTTTCTTGGATTGAAAGAAGATCCAAATGGTAAGGATTACAATCGCCATCGTGCTATGGCTGCTGTTGGGTCGGGGGGGTTACTTGGCAAAGGCTACAACAAGGCTTCCGTATCAAGTGTTGAAAGCAATCACGTTCCTGAAAGCGAAACAGATTTTATTTTTTGTCCGTTCGCAGAGGAGTGGGGTTTTCTAGGAACACTTTTTTTGATAATACTTTATATGTTTATGTTAATTCGAATCATCATAATAGCAGAAAGACAGCGGGCAGCGTTTAATAGAATATATGCCTATTGCGTTGGAATGATTCTTTTTTATCATTTCGCTATAAATATCGGAATGAATATCGGATTTGCACCAGTAATTGGAATTCCACTACCTTTTTTTAGTTACGGAGGTTCGTCAATGATGTCTTTTAGCGTTATGATGTTTATTTTGTTAAAACTTGATAGTCAACGTAAGGATGTTTTACGATAATCTTTCTAACTTTAACCAAATGAAATTTACTAAAATTAGGTCGATCAAAAACGATTAACATTTTAACAAATTCTTTGGTGATTAATTAAAAACAATTTATTTCTCATGAAAACCAATAATACAGGACTCAACGAAGATGAAAAAAAGAAGTTTACCAAGATTTTTTGGGGAATTTCTTTATTTCCGTTTCTTTTTGTTGCTGGTTTGATTCTTTTACAATCTGAAAGTTCTCTGCCACCCGTTTCGATGCTTGATAATCCTCCTGAATTGCAAGCTTCATTGATTATCGCTCGGAAAAGTGTTCGCGAGGATACTGTAATTGGTACATTTTGGCAAGTAAATAGAACCAGTGCTAAATTTAGAGATATTTCACCATACGTTTTTGATGCTCTTATTTCAACAGAAGATGAGCGCTTTATGGAACATTCAGGCGTAGATTTCAGAGCGATTGCACGTTCGTTTTCGAGTTTTGGTAACGCTGGAGGTGCATCAACAATTTCACAGCAATTAGCAAAATTAATTTTTACGTTAAAGCAACGTGAGGATGAAGATTTAGCACGTGCAAATGGCGAATCGATTAATTTACCTTTGGGCGGTTTTTTTGGGAAATTTAGACGATTAAACGAAAAAGCTCGGGAAAATATAATCGCTAAAAGACTCGAAGAACGATTTACAAAAGAGGAAATCATAACGATGTATTTAAATCAGTTTGATTTTCTATATAACGCTGTAGGTATCGAAAATGCATCAAAAGTTTACTTTAATAAAAAACCAAGTCAACTTTCAAAAACCGAGGCTGCAACCTTAGTTGGCATGTGTAAAAATCCAGATTTGTATAATCCTTACAAATTCAAAAACAAAAATTACAGAAGAAAAATTGCTGAAAATGAAGGGATTGCACTTTCTCAAGTAACTAAAGAACAAATTCTAGAATTGAGGGGTAAGGATTCGTTAAGAGCATTAGAAAGAAGAAATCAAGTCTTGTTTCAATGGTTAAAAAACAGCGATGCGAATAATGAATCTATTAAAAATAAACTGACTAAAGAGGAATATGACCTTCTAAAAACTGAACCTTTAGTAGTTCGTTACACCTCATTAGACCATAAAGAAGGGATCGCTCCTTATTTTAGAGAATCTCTTCGTAAGGAAGTGACTGAAATTCTTACAACTAAAAACAGTGATGGCAGTTACAAATATGTGCGAGAAGATGGTCGACCATTTAATATTTATCAAGATGGATTAAAAATTTATACTACGATTAATCCTGCTTTGCAGCGTCACGCAGAATTCGCGATGCAAAAACACATCAAAGAGGATCTTCAACCTGCTTTCGATAACAACAATCGAGGGCTCAAAAATTATCCGTTTTCAAGCTCCATTGACCAATCCATGGTTAACCAAATTATGGATAACGCGAGAAAATCAACTGGTAGATATAAAAACTTAGTAGCACAAGGTTTTACCGAAGAGGAAATAATGAAAAACTTCAATACTCCTGCACAAATGCGCGTTTTTAGTTGGAAAGGCGAAAGAGATACAATGATGACTCCAAATGACTCAATTCGATATTATAAGGCTTTTTTACATTCTGGTCTTATCTCTATAGATCCAAGGACGGGTTTTGTTAAAGCTTGGGTTGGTGGAGTAAACTTTAAACACTTTGGTTACGATCATGTTCGATTAGGGAAAAGACAAGTTGGTTCGACTATTAAGCCGTTCGTTTATGCGGCAGCATTATCTATGAAAGTTGTAAATCCATGCACAACCTTTTCTCCGGGAGAATATTGCGTTGACTTGGTTGATGATCGAAATAATGTGGTTGGTAAATACTGTCCTGAAGGAGAAGCTGCCAGTTCGGTAAAAAAGGGTTTAGCCATGTCGTCTAACCCAACAACGGTTGCAGTAATGGCAAAAATGGGGAGATTCAATCCAGTAAATAAAACTGGAGGACCATTTGTAATTGAAAAACTATTGAAACAAGCTGAAATTACGCTAAATAAAAACGACGTTGTTCCGTCTATGTGTTTGGGAAGTATGGATTTATCGCTTTACCAACTTGTTGCCGCACAATGTGTTTTTGCAAATGAAGGTTATTACATTCGACCAACAACAATTGAACGAATTACCGATCGAAATGGACGTGTAATTTATCAAACAGAACAACATCGCGAACAAGTCGTAAACCCAACCGTTGCCTACGAAATCTTGAAAATGATGAAAGGCGTCATTCAAGGAGGAACTGGTTATAGCCTCAGAAGTGGGAAATATGGAAGTATCCCCCCAACAGCTGGAAAAACAGGAACAACTCAAAATAATTCCGATGGTTGGTTTATTGGCATCACGCCCGAACTAGTAACCGGTGTTTGGGTGGGCGCTGAAGACCGTGCCGTGCGATTTAGAAGTATGAATTGGGGACAAGGAGCCCGAATGGCGCTTCCAATTTACGGTTATTATATGAATAAAGTTTATCGAGATCCAATAATTGGACTAACAACTCGTGATTTTGATATTCCAGAAGATTACGATTCAGAGGCATATGATTGTACAGATGCTCCTGAACCCGAAACAGTTGATGATTCAGAAATTCCATTTTTTTAAATATGAATAAGGTAGTAAAAAATGTTGAGGAAGCGTTAGAAGGAATTGAAAGTGGAATGACATTGATGCTTGGCGGATTTGGTTTATGTGGTATTCCGGAGAATTCTATAGCTCAATTGGTGAAACTTGGTGTAAAAAAATTGACTTGCATTAGTAATAACGCAGGAGTTGACGATTTTGGTTTGGGGTTACTACTACAAACTAAACAAATCAAAAAAATGATTTCAAGTTATGTCGGTGAGAATGATGAATTTGAACGACAAATGCTTTCTGGCGAATTGGAGGTAGACTTAATTCCTCAAGGAAGCTTGGCTGAAAGGTGTCGAGCTGGTGGCGCAGGAATTCCAGCGTTTTATACTCCGGCAGGTTATGGTACAGAAGTAGCGGATGGAAAAGAAGTTCGTGTTTTTAATGGGAAATCACATATTTTAGAATCAGCTCTGACAGCTGATTTCGCAATAGTAAAAGCATGGAAAGGTGACACTGAAGGAAATTTAATTTACCGCGAAACCGCAATGAACTTTAATCCAATGATGGCTATGGCCGGAAAAATTACCGTCGCGGAAGTTGAAGAATTGGTTCCTGCAGGTGAACTTGACCCAAATTTTATTCATACACCAGGAATTTTCGTTCAACGTATCTTCCAAGGAGAAAAATTTGAGAAACGCATCGAGCAAAGAACAGTTAGAAAAAGAGGTTAATTTGAAAATGATTCAATTTAATTAATTATGAGAAATGACCGGAGTAATATAATTGTTGAACCAAAAACAATTTTCGAATTAATCCATTAATTCATTTTCAAATTTAAAATATGGCGTTAGATAAAAACGGAATAGCAAAAAGAATCGCACAAGAATTACAAAACGGGTGGTATGTTAACCTTGGTATTGGAATTCCAACATTAGTAGCAAACTATGTTCCTGATGGCTTAGATGTTGAATTTCAATCGGAAAATGGAATTTTAGGAATGGGGCCATTTCCTTTCGAAGGGGAAGAAGATCCTGACTTAATCAATGCCGGTAAACAGACCATTACAGTTAAAAAAGGTGCAGTATTTTTTGATTCAGCAACTTCATTTGCCATGATTCGAGGTCGACACGTTCAACTTACGGTTTTAGGTGCAATGGAGGTTTCTCAAAATGGAGATATAGCAAACTGGAAAATTCCAGGTAAAATGGTAAAAGGTATGGGAGGCGCTATGGATTTAGTTGCTTCTGCTGAAAACATCATTGTTGCTATGATGCATAGCAATAAAGCGGGAGAATCAAAAATTTTAAAAGAATGCACGTTACCTCTAACGGGAGTTGGCTGCGTTAAGAAAGTTGTTACTGAACTTGCGGTTTTGGAAATTAAAGATGGTAAGTTTCACCTGATAGAGCGTGCTCCTGGTGTTAGCGTCGATGAAATAGTATCAAAAACAGATGGTGATTTAGTTGTCCCTGATTTCGTTCCAGAAATGGTGATCTAAAAAATTGAATCAACTCGAAGAAAAATACCATAAAGCAATTGAGGCAGCAATCGAAGCCTCGAAAAAAATCATTGAGATTTACGAAGAAGGCTTTTCACCTATTTATAAAGAGGACGGCTCTCCGCTCACAAAGGCTGATCTGGCATCCACACAGATTATTTCTGATATTTTAGAGCCTTTGAACATTCCAATAACTGGAGAGGAAAGTGAAAAATCAACGTTTGAAGATCGCTTGAAATGGACTGAATGTTGGTGTATCGATCCATTAGACGGAACCAAAGAATTTGTTAGTCGAAATGGGGAATTTGCCGTGAATATCGCACTTATCAGAAACGGAATAGCTGTTTTTGGTGTAATTACCTCCCCCGTTAAACAAGAGCTTATCTTTGGTGGTAAAGAAATAGGTGTTTATGCATTTCACTTCGATGATTTTAGCATAACTGAAAATTGGAAGACAATCGAGGAGCCACAGAACATCAATTCACCTTTGGTCATGACCTGTTCGAGAAGTCATCATTCAGGACCAATTTTGGAATTCATTAATGAACTTCATATCGTTTCAGAAAAAATCGAATTTCTCAAAAAAGGTTCTTCACTGAAATTTTTCGATTTAGCTTTTGGAAAAGCAGACGCCTATCCCCGATTCGCGCCAACAATGGAATGGGACATTGCAGCTGGACAAGCAATTTTGGAAGCACTTGGAGGATCCGTTTATGATGCAGACACAAAACTTCCTTTGCGTTACAACAAAGAGAATCTCTTAAATCCGTTCTTCATCGCCAAAACAAAGCCTTTACTCGATATTCTGCCATGAGAACGATTTTTCTTATTTTGATATTGGTGAATTTTTATATTTTAATTTCTCAACAAAATTTAATTTCAACGCATTCCTTTTACAGAGATCAACTTTTTTGGATTCGTAATGATACCCTCATTGCTAACAATCAAACTATTTATAAAACTAGTTACTACAAAAATTCGTTTCTTCCTTCTACCGAAAATCGATACAATTTACACGAATACATAAAAGATTCAAGTATTCAATACTATGATTTTTCAGAAGTTCTTTTTAAAAAACACCTGATTGAAGTAAAATCCAAAGATTGCTTTTTAACCATTTCACCTTTACTAGACTTGAGTTTGGGAAGAGATTTAAAAGACACTTCCTCTTTAAACTTATTTCAAAATACGCGCGGAGTGCTTATAGAAGGCGATTTATTTAAAAACTTTTCGTTTTCAACCTCATTATTTGAAAATCAAAGCAGATTCAGTTCCTTTGAGCAACAGTTTATCAATGAACGAGGTGAATTTCGACCAATTAGCAATGGATATGCACAAGAAAATGGAGTAATCTCTGGCGCAACAAGAACAAAACCTTTTAAAACCAATGGATATGATTATGCCTATGCAATAGGAAACATCGTGTACAGCCCACACAAGAAAATTGATTTGATTGCTGGTAATAATCAACAGTTTATCGGCACTGGGTATCGTTCCATGTTGCTCTCCGATAATTCTTCATACTCGCCTTATTTTAGAGTTGATTACTACATTTCCAAGCGATTCTCATTCAATTACTTGCGCTCAAGAAATATGAATCTCATCCGAAAAAAAGTTTACACAACAGTTGAGGGTTTTTATCAACCCAAAGGACTTGGAGTTAATTATTTAACGTATCATTTTTCTCCTAAACTAAATTTAAGTCTATTCGATGGAACAATATGGTCGATGGGAGATTCGCTTCAAACGAAAGCGGTAAACCCTTTATTTTACAATCCAATTCCATTCGTGTCCGCAGTTCTTAAAGACAGCACGTGTTATGCAATTCAAGGTTTGAATCTTAATTGGATTATTGCCAATAAAATTAGAGCTTATAGCCAAGTTGCAATTGGAAATCTCGACCCGAAACAACTTGCTTTTCAACTTGGTTTTAGAGGATACGATTTGTTCAAACTAAAAAACTCAATGATTCAATTGGAATTTAATTCGGCATCTGCCAACATGTATCAATCGAATTTTAGTCGATTGAATTACTCGAATTATAACTTACCACTGGCACATTCAAAAGGAAATGCGTTCAAAGAACTGGTATTTAGATTTAATTGGGAATACAAAAGATGTTATATTGACTTAAAATCCATTAATTACTATTTAGAAAATTTCAATCGAACCGCGCTTTTACCTATTCCAAAAACCACTATTTCTCCAGATGGATTTGTTTTTCACAATCAAGTCGAAATTGGATATCGATTCAATAAAAAAATCAATTTAACGATTTTCGCAAATGTCATTTATCGTTATGATAATACTTCAAAAAATCAAAACTTCATTTTATCAACTGGAATTCGAACAGCTCTAATTAACCACTACAATGATTATTAATCGAGTCATATTGATATTGGTTCTCTTTGTCTTTCCTCTCGGATCTAGGGCACAAAGTGGAATTGGCTGGCTATTCGAACCAACACCGAATGACTCAATTGAAAAGGAATCATACGAAAATCACAGTTCAATTCTACCCCATGTCAGACAAGGAATTAATTCATCTAACGGAATCAACCTTGTAAAACCGGTAAATTTTATTCCCATAGTCGACGGTGGAATTAATTACCAAAGCGAAATCGGCTTTCGAATTAGTGGAGGAGGAATCTTCGAATCAAATCAAAATTGGAAAAAATTCTATTTAAGAGCGGGAGTTCTTGGAGGAATTGAATCAGCTGATAGCCTAACTTCAGCAAGATACGAGTTTTTTGATTCTTTAAAATCAACTCAAACAATGTTCCAGCCAATAGTTCGATTGGCTTACACTCCAAATCATATTTTTAATTTTCAAATTGGTCACGACAAAAATTTCATCGGAGAAGGAAA
>VGML01000098.1 GCA_016866415.1 Bacteroidota bacterium
TAATTTAAATCTATAATCAGTTGCACATCCTACACTTCCACAATAAACATTGGATCCCATTGTCGGCACAAGTGCATTACAATAACCTGTGAGTTGAGATTGTTTAGAAAGGAAAATACTATTGATTGGACCCCAAGGTTGCCAAACTCCGTTAACGAATACTCTGCATGTGACATTGTAGGAAGTTTCATATTTTACAGCACTTGCTGATGGTATTTGCGATAATTTAAAGCCCGAACTTACAGATTGAAAAATGTCATTAATTGCACCACTTGTCACAGAATACTCATAATTGGTTGCATAAATAACTGAATTCACATAAATATTCGTAGCACAAGATTCAATTGTCGGGTTTGAGATAAATGCTGGTCTCAATTCGGTTGTTGGGGAGCAAGTTGTCGAAACATTGCAAGCAGAGCCCCAGTCACTCCATGTCCCATTCATCAATACCCTTACTGACATATTATACGTTTTACAGTATTGCACACCTGGAAACTTTCTTAATGTAATCCCATTATATGAAGTTAGATTCGTAACCGTATCTAAAATTGTGGTTGCACCATCTACAATTCGAAACCGATATCCTTGCGCCCCTGAAATTGGAAGAGCATGAATTGTATCTTGCTGTAAATAATTTACAGTTGTTCCACAGTCATTGTTGGAAATTACAGTTGTTGGTACTTTGAGTTTTACAAAACACTGATTTCCCGCAGGACCAAAAGGATCAGTAGTCACTTGTCGTGTACTAACAAGCACATCGTATTGTAAACCAACTAATGGGTGAGGGGCTGGTAATTCTAATAGTTTAAAGGAATTAGTGGTTTTAACTAAATCGGTTACAGAGCCGTATCCAGGAGCTGAGATTGAAAATTGATATTGATATGTTCCTGCCACTACGTCGCAATAAATATTTGTTGATGATGTTGCCACATTAGAATTATTACACCAGGCCGTTGTTAATTGCGTCAACGGTAAATCAGGCGTACTAATATCACAATAAGGCCCATAAGCACTCCATGTTGAAGTTGATGCATCAAAGTAAGCAACTCTTATCCTGTATGTTGTTGAATATTGAATTATACCTGTCAACCACGAAAAACGGAATTCATAAGCGGATCTTCCGGGATTTGCTTGAGCTCCTGCATAAGCATCATAGACATCAACAGGAGTTTCATCTGTTAACCTTACTTCAAATCGATGTCCACACATTCGATTAACGTTGGTAGTAATTGAGGATCCCATACCAGCAACAGTTGTATTACATAAGGTGGAGTTTATTTGAAGTGTATTCGATGGGGTTGTAACTTGACATTGCGATCCATAAGCGCTCCAACTTGTTCCATTATACCATGAAACAGCTATTTTATATGTGGTTCCATAATCAATTCCACATCCTGACATCCATGTAAAACGAAAATTATATTTTGATCTGGAAGGGTAAATTAGATTTGCAGCAACACCGTCGTACACTCCAACAAGGGTATTGTTCATTTTCCTAACCTCAAATCGGTGACCTTGACCAAGATTGGCAGTGCA
This sequence comes from Bacteroidota bacterium, assembly GCA_016866415.1. Taxonomy (GTDB): domain Bacteria; phylum Bacteroidota; class Bacteroidia; order Flavobacteriales_D; family Crocinitomicaceae; genus UBA952. The sequence continues at coordinate 1,537 of VGML01000098.1, forward strand.
GGTGATATTTGAACCTATGTTGGAAAGGGTTCCCGGACAAAATGAAGCTGCAAGCTGAGTAGTTTGCCCTTGCGCATTGTATAATACCATGAATACTAAAAAGAATAAAAGAGCTTTCACAGTATGCTGTTTTTTTTTTAGATTGACTATAAAGATAATAAAATATTTTATTAAAACTAATTTTAAATGAATTTCTTTAAGCCGAATTATAGATTTGTAGGTCTTTTTGGGTAATATTCCGAGAAAAAAGTATGATGTAACCATCCGCGATCTAGTTGTCCTGCGATTGTTCCACAGCCAGCATTTATCTCGAGCACTACGCAACCGTACTCAGAAATGCATAGGTCAGCGGCAATAATTGGTAAAGACGGATATGCTTTAGCAATTTTTTTTATTTCATCATTAACCAAATTCCAGTTCGGAAGTTGGAAATTAGCAAATTCGACTCCTGTTAATGGATGTTTTTCAAAAGTTTCTCCCTTATAGCTGAAAGCCTTTCCAAACAATCTTCCCGTTTCAACATTTACCAAAATGCTTAATGAACCTCCTTGCATCATGTGATCAATAATTTTTCCAGTATTAAATTGAAATGATGCTCCAATTGGAGATGGCATACTTGAATTATAAAAAACATATCTTAAAGTACTGCAAAAATTATTTCCTTGAACATTTAAAACATCTTGATGATTTAACATAACCTCCTGAAAAATAGAATTATAATCATCTTTAATTTCTTCTTTTTTAATCAGTCTTATTCCTTCCCCTCCATTTGAAAATCTAGGTTTTAGAATTAATTCAGGTTCGACACCATTTGAATTATTTTTTATTGAATCTCCTAATAAAACGAGCGTATTTTTATCAAAGTAATAGGTTTTTGGGATTGAGATATTAGATTCAATCATTTTTTGATACATTTTGAGTTTATCAAAAGTCAATTCACTGCGCTTTATTTTGAATTTTTCGTAAACTGAATGTGTCAGACTTCTAGGAACAATTTTTCTCATTTCTTCAATATCTAAATTTGGATACAGATAACTAATTCTTGAATAAAATAAAAAATGTGATATACGTCTCCTTACACTTAACTTATAACCATTAATCAAAAGTATTTGATTATAATAACGAACATACTTGAGCATTTCAACAAAAGTGATTAAAACACCCTTAAGTTTACTCCTTCTGTGAAGTCCTAAAAGAAAAAAATGTAGCTTTTTAAAGAGCATTTAATTAAATTCAAATTTAGTTTTTTTTAAAGAAACTAAATGCTTTTTTGCAATACGATTCGAAATTCGTAAATTAGCATTTGTCTTACTAATTGAATGATTGAAAATAATTCTCATTTCGATTCAACAGAGCTTCTATCTGTTGATGATTTATTACAAAGTCTTCTTGACAAGATAGATTCTGATTTTTTACATACGGAAACATTAGAATTTATTAATCAATTCCAACTATCTCAAAATATAAAAAGTAGTTCAAATCTATTTTTCGACTTAAACCATTTAGATCAAAATAAAGATATCAACGAATACCTTAGAATCGTTAATGAAAACATGTTAAATCAATCCAAAAAATACTTTTTAGGATTGGTTAAAACAATAGAAGACATTAAGAAATCGAGTGTTTTCATAAAAACCCCAATTTTAAAATATTTATATATAGCTCACCTTTTCATTTTCAAAAGATTTTTACCAAAAGTTTTTATCTTTAAAAAAATTCCATTTATTAAGTCATTGAGAATCTGCTCTCAAGCAGAAATTATGGGGAGGTTACACTATTCTGGTTTTAGAATATTGCAGTTTGAAAAATTAGAAAATAACAATCTTCATTTTTTCCTTGTCACTAGAGATGCAGAACCAAAAAAGGAAAAAATTCAAGAGGGTTTATTTATTTATTTAAACAGAATTGGAAAAGATGGTAAATTATTCAAGGTTTTTAAAATTAGAACCATGCATCCTTATTCCGAATTCATCCATCAATATTTGATTCAAAACAATGGCTTCGACGGGAAAGGTAAGATTAAAAATGATTTTAGAACTTCAGGCTGGGGAAAGTTTCTGAGACGAACCTGGATAGATGAATTACCTCAACTAATAAATGTTCTGAAAGGAGATATGAAAATTTTTGGAATACGTCCTGTAAGTGAAAGCTATTTTAATACGCTCGATCAAGCATATAAAAAGGAAAGAATTAAATTTAAACCTGGTTGTATTCCTCCATACCTCGTTTTGAGTGAAAATTCATCAAAAAATGAAGTGCTTAACTCTGAAAAAGAATATATGAAAAAATGCATCGAAAATGAAACTTTTTGGCTCGACTTGAAGTACACATTTATATCTGTTTATAATATTCTTTTTAAAGGTAGGAGATCTTTGTAAATGAAACTTTTTTCTATATTATTCTTAGTAATTCTTCTATTTTCTTGTGATAGTTCTAAAGAATTAATTTATTTCCAAGACAATTTCGAAGAAAAACCATCCTTGCATGCTAAATTTAATCTACTTATTAAAAAAAATGATATTTTAGAGATAAATATAATTACATCAAATCAAGAAGCAACCCTTTTATTTAGTCCTCAATATGATTCAAAAACAAGCAGTATTTCATATGCTTCTGGAGTTGCTGCGAAAGGAGGATATCTTGTTGATCAAAATGGAATGATTGAATTACCATATATAGGTAAAATTTCAGCAGAATTTAAGACTATTGAAGAGATTGAATTAATAATTCAGGATAAATTATCTGAATATTTAATTAAACCTCTTGTTAAAGTTCAATTAATTAACTTTAAGGTTACAGTTATTGGAGATGTTCGGTCTCCGGGAACATTTAATGTTCCAAATCATAAAATTTCATTAATTGAAGCAATTGGCATTGCGGGAGATTTAAATCTTACTGGCGCTCGAAAAATACAATTAATTCGAGAAACCTCCTCCGGAATAATTGACACAACTTTGGATTTAACTTCAAAACAACTCTTTTCAAGTGAATTCTACTTTTTAAGACAAAATGATATCATCTATGTTCCACAGGGTCCAAGTAAGATAAGTTATTCAAATTTCAGACAACTAATGCTACCAATATTATCCGGAGTTTCAATTGTCGTAAGCACCGTAGGTATTTTTCTTAAGTAGTAATGAATGAACTAAATGAAATATTGAATAAGAACGATTTGCCTGACAAAAATCTACGAGAAACTTTATTCAAGTATCTATCTTATTGGCATTTATTTCTAATTGCTGCAATTTTATCCATAGCCTCATCCTATTTATACATTCGTTATTCTGAACCGATATACGAAGCAAGTAATGTCATTTTAATAAAAAACAACGAAAAAGGTGGCGCAGGTATGACTGAAACATCTGCTTTCAGTGACCTAACCATTTTTGATCAAGGTGTTACAATTGAAAATGAGAAATCCATCCTGAGATCTCGCAATCTTATTAAAAGTGTTATTTTGGATCTTGGATTTCGTTCAGAATATTTCGCTCTTGGAAATATTTTTGGGTTTCAGAAAAGTAAACTTTATAAAAATAGCCCAATTGAAATTGAATATAAGTATGTTGATTCATTGGGATTCATCGATTATACTGATAAATTCATAATCAAAGTAAAGAATCAGAATTTTGTAAACATAGAAAACCAGGATGGTGATTTTCTAAAGGAAGTTCCATTAAATAAATGGTTCCAACAGAAAAAAGATGTTTGGATGAAAATCAAAACGACTAATAAGTTTTCTGATGGGGTAATTGGAAGGAAATATGAATATAACTTCAGGTCGTTAGAATCCGCTATTAGTAAATTTTATGGAGGCACGAAAGTAGAGCAGGAAGGAAATAACACAACCATTCTTAGAATTAGTTTCACTTCAAATTCAAAACAAAAAGCGGTCGATTTCTTAAACAAACTAGTAGAAAATTACAACAAGGATTGTATTGTTGATAAAACTATAATAGCTCAAAATACATCAAACTTTATCCAAAAAAGGATGATCGTTTTAAGTCAGGAATTAGATACGATTGAGGAAGATATTAAAGGATACAAAAAGTCAAACAAATTAGTTGACTTGGAAAATGAAATGGAAGCTTCATTGAGTTATTCCAAGGATGTTAGAGGCAAATATATTGATGCGTCTACCCAAATGGAATTGTCTGAAATGATGCTTGATCATCTTCGAATAAACAACAAAATAGAAGATTTAATCCCCTCGAATTTGGGAATAACGGACAATAGAATTGAGTCTTCCATTAGCGAACATAATAAACTCGTAATTGAACGAAATAAAGAACTGAAAACGACGACTGAAAAAAATCCAAAAATTGAAAATTTAACGAAGAACATTATCGAACTAAAAACAAGTATAAAATCAAGTATTGAAAACTTAATTCAATCTAAAAAAAGTTGAAACAGAAGAAAATCGTGTTGATCAGACACTTTCAAAAATTCCTGATTTCGAAAAAGGATTAAGAGGTATGCTTCGGCAGCAAGAGATAAAAGACGCTTTATTTACATATCTCCTTCAAAAAAGAGAAGAGGCGCAGATTTCTCTAGCAGTGGGAGTAGGTAATGCAAAGGTAATTGACCCCGCATTTTCTAATGGCAAAGTTGTTTCACCGAACAAATCAATTCTATATTTTGCTTCACTTCTAGCAAGTATTTTTTTAGTAATAATTTACATTTATGCAATTAACTTATTGAAAGACAAAGTATACGGAAAAACCGATATTGAAAAACTGAAACTACCTTACATCGGAAATATACCTTTAGGTCAAAAAAATCAACAAATTGTAATTTCTAAAGGTAGTAAAACTGCAATTTCCGAGTCGTTTAGAAGTTTAAGGACGAATGTCGATTTCATGTTAGGAGGTAAAAATCATAGTAGCGGAAATTTTATTTTTATCACCTCAACCGTTGCAAAAGAAGGAAAGTCATTCACTGCTGTTAATTTTTCATTATCAATTGCATTATCTGGCAAAAAAGTTTTGTTACTTGGAATGGATTTAAGAGCACCAAAATTAGAACAGTACCTTGGAAAAGAAAAATCAAAAGGCGTCACTAACTTTTTAGTTAAAAGCGAAAGTTCAATAAGCGATTATGTTTATCAAAGTGAACTTCATGAAAATTTACATATTTTCCCTTCTGGAGATATTCCGCCTAACCCTTCTGAATTACTAATGAGTGAGCGCGTAAAAAATCTTTTTGAATCTTTAGCAGAGAATTATGAATATATTATAGTTGATACAGCACCAGTTGGAATTGTAACTGATACGCTGTTAATTTCAAACTATTCCGATATGACAATATACGTTGTAAGAGCGCATCAGCTTCCTCGCAAAATGTTAAATATTGCTATTGACCTGTTGAACGACAAAAGACTTCCAAATATGGCTATTTTATTGAATGGAACATATGGCTCTAAAGGTTACGGGTATGGTTATGGATATGGGTACGGTTATGGATATGGATATGGTTATGGATATGGTTACGGACAGGGTTACACTGAAGGATATTATGTAGATGATAAAAAACAGATACCTTGGTGGAATCCTCTAAAATGGATGAAGAAATAATAGAGACAAAAAGCACTTTTAAAAAACATATTCATTTTATTCATCCCAAAGTACAATATGTTAGTAATATAAAATCCCATAAATATATTCATCAAATCCGTTTTTTCAATGATGATTATGTTTAAATATACTCAGAAAATCAGGTAATTAATTTCTATTAAAAGAAATTCAAATGAAATCAAAGAGGATTTTAGAAAAACTCTTAGTCACGCTTTATCATAATTTCAACTCTCCTATTCAACGCTCTACCACCTGGCGTGTCATTTGAATATTTTGGTTTAGATTCTCCAAAGGAACCAATAATTATTCTATTTCTTTCAATTCCATTCAACTCCAAGTAGCGTTTTACAGCCTCTGCTCGTAACTCCGCTAATTTAGTGTTGAAAGATTCTTCACCAGTAATATCGGTATGCCCATCAATTAGGATGGTTGCATTGTTATCTTGTTTCAATAAGTATATAACTTCATTTAGCATTCCTTTAAAATTGGGCTTTAATGTTGACTGATTTAAATCGAAATTTACATCACCTAGAGTTGAATAGCCCTCTTTTGAAATAACGTCATTAATGTTGTTGTCATTTCCTTTCCCGCCGTTGTTGTCATTTCCTTTCCCGCCGCTGTTGTCATTTCCTTTCCCGCCGCTGTTGTCATTTCCTTTCCCGCCGTTGTTGTCATTTCCTTTCCCGCCGTTGTTGTCATTTCCTTTCCCGCCGTTGTTGTCATTTCCTTTCCCGCCTTTGTTGTCATTTCCTTTCCC
>VGML01000099.1 GCA_016866415.1 Bacteroidota bacterium
TGGAGTTGTCATCATCTGATTCACCAAACCAATGAAATCTCGCTCATTTATTGCTTTAGGATTGTCGGCGACCTTACTACCAATTATGAAATCAGGTTGAAAATCGCGGTACATCACATCTACTGGGAAATTATTGTATAATCCACCGTCAAAAAGGATAACGTTATCAATTTTAATAGGGTTAACATATAATGGATAAGTCATAGATGCTCTGACAGCCTCGTTTAGATTCCCTTTTGAGAATATCACACTTTTTTTATTAACGATGTCGGAGGCGACACAGCGAAAGGGTACAAAAAGTTGATTAAAATCATTTGATTTGGATGCACTAGTCAATCCCATTATTCGCATCATTTCGAAATCGAGTAGGGAAGGTGTAACAAGATTTAATGGGATTGATTTCTTAAGAATGCTATCTCGCGAAAATGAAAAACTCAAAACGTTTGCATTCAGTTCCTCTTTTCGCAGTAAAAACTGCTTTTCTGGATTTAACTTCCCTGAGGTCATCAATTGGAAATCTTCACTCAAGACATACGCTTCAATTTCTTCTGGCGAAAATCCACAAGCATATAAACTTCCAACCAAAGCACCAGCTGATGTTCCTGTAATGTAGTCTATTGGAATTCCACGCTCTTCCAAAGCCTTAAGAACACCAATGTGAGCAATTCCCGCAGCTCCACCACCGCTTAATACTAGCCCGATTCGTTGCTGTGCATTTGATAATTGAGTACAAACAAGAAATAGTGTCAGAAAAATTGTGGAAATGACTTTCAATTTTGTTCTTTTGCACAAATTTAGACTTAAATCAGTGAAAATGAAATCGAATAAGTTAAAATTGAATGAACTTAAAATTACATTGAAATGTGGTTTTGGATTCGAAGAGACTTTGGCAGAGGAACTTAATGAAATGGGTTATGAGGAAACCCAAATCATGAACCGAGCAGTTCGTATCATTGGAACTTGGAAAGATGTTTATTTTCTCAATTTAAATGTTCGCTGCGCTATTTCTATTTTAGTAGAACTTGATCACTTTTTCATCCGATCTGATGAAGATTTATATAAAAAAGCATTGCGGATTGATTGGACATCTTTTTTTGATATTTCCAAAACTTTTGCAGTTAAAGGGGCTGTCTTTTCTACATTATTCAATAACACGCAATATCCATTTTTATTAATAAAAGATGCGATTGTAGATAAATTCAGGGATGAATATGGTGAGCGTCCAAATGTTGAGCTTAAAACGCCTCATGTCGTATTTGATGTTTACGTTAAGGAAAATGAAGTTACGATTTCTGTTAATACAAGCGGATTACCTCTTTTTCAGCGCGGTTACCGAAGTTCTGTTGGCGAGGCTCCATTGAATGAGGTTGTAGCGGCGAGTTTAATTCGACTATCAAAATGGGATCGAAAAACCAATTTTATTGATCCATTTTGTGGTTCTGGTACTATATTGATTGAAGCTGCTTTATTGGCAACTGGAATTCCTTCAAATATCGAAAGACAGCATTACGCTTTTAAAAACTTAAAGAATTTTGATTCAGAAGTATGGGATGAAATTTATGCAAATGCTAAAAGGATAGTCCGAGAATTACCATGTTCTATAGTAGGTTCTGATATTTCAGATGAAATGGTTTTGAAAACTCGAAGGAACTTGAGAGCAATGAGTTTTGGGAGATTTATTGAAACGTCAGTAAAATCATTTAGTGAAATTCAAAGTTCCGATGAGAAGTGTTTTGTGTTGTCAAATCCTCCATATGGAGAGCGCATCGAGGCAAAAATTCCGGAATTGTATGAGTCTATTGGAAATTGGTTAAAACATAATATGCCAAATACGGAGGCTTGGATTATTTCATCCTCAGAAGAAGGTTTTAAATCAATTGGATTAAAACCATCGAAAAAGTATAAACTTTATAATGGAGATTTGGAGTGTTCATTCAGAAGATTCGACATTTATGAGGGATCAAAACGAACTAAACTTTGATTTTATAACTCATTACAAAATCGTTCATATAAAATCCATTTCCAATTTCGAAATCCTGTTCATCGATAATTTCAAATCCAAATCTTTTGTAAAAATCAACTGCTGAATTATTTCGATTGACCTGTAATGACATTGATTTCATTTCATTTTCATTTGCAAAATCCTTCGCTTTATTCATAAGTTCAAAACCAACACTTTTTCCATGAAATTCAGGTAAAACATAGATTTTGTGAATCTTCATATTGCCTTCTTCCGGATGATTTGTTTCAATATCTAAAAATCCAACATCCGTTCCATTTAAAGCAATGCAGAAATACGTATGATTGTTAAAAAAATTCGATTCCAAATTTTCAAGTGAATACATCCATTCGAGCATATATGCCATTTGCTCTTGACTAATTATATTTCCGTACGTTAGAGGCCAGATTCGGTAAGCTAAATCTTTAATAATCTCAAGTTCATGCTGCTTGAGAATTCGGATTTCCATTACTGTTTGATGAATTTATCTTGTTGAACCTTGCCGTCAATCAAGATTTTAATGAAATATTGTCCTGCGGGAAGATCTGACACATAAATCTTACCATTAATGATTGGCTTCTCAAAATAATTCCCGGAGATATCAAAAATTTCTACTGTTTTAGGAAGTTCCTCAACAATCGTAAAATGGAGTTCATTCATTACTGGATTAGGGAAAACGCTCCACATCAATTCTACTAGTGGATTTTCCATGCCCGCTGTTTCAAGCGCAAGTTTAACGGCAGCGTAGGCGTTAATTTTTCCTGCCCCCCACCGATTACTTCCTCCTGCCGGGATTACTCCAGTAAAGTTGTCTTGTCGTGCTGTTTGCATGATGATTTCTTTGACTTGTCTTGCAGATAAGTATGGATTTGCATCTAAAATTAAGGCTGATACACCAGCTACCATTGGCGAAGCCATGGAAGTTCCAGATAGTTTTGCAAAATGATAAGTTCGTCCATTAAACGCAACGGATCCTTGAGAAGTGAATGCTACATCAGTATAAGAAGACATCGATGAAATAATATTCACGCCAGGTGCCGCAATATCCGGTTTCATAACACCATCATACCTAGGTCCGTAACTGGAAAAAGATGCTATAGCTCCTCCCGCGGTTGCAGTTCCAGACGTTTGATATTGGGTAGCATAGGCAGCTACACTAATCACATCTTCCGAACAGGAAGGCTCACTGATACCATTCAAGTTGTCTCCTGCAATGGTTCCTGTTCCTGCGGTTGTAAATGGCATTCCCCAATTTCCAACATCGTTTGAAAGTTCGGTAACATTCCAGTAGTGCACAGTCCCAGATGCAGCTGTGGATTTTAAAATAACCTTTAAAGCTGTATTCGTGTTCTTCACTCTTAAACGCATGGTTGGTCGATTGTTTAATGAGTGAGCACTGTCCGCAGAGATATTGTACCAAATTGTATCTAAACCAGTCACTAAAAAAGTATCGATGTAAGAATTTGTTGTATTTGTAGAATAGAATGGACTTTCAACCAATGTGACATTAGAGGAATTGGCGACTATAATTCCATTTTCAAAACTTTGACCTGGTTCTCCCCAGGCATGAATACTTTGCCCCCACATATTGGCATTTGCAGAATATGAATAGAAATCAATTTTAGATTTAATCGTTTCGTTGTTGAACGTTTTTTTGATGTGGAAATTCACATTCCCGTTATTGCCTGCTGAATTTGCAAAGACAACTCCAAGGTCCGTGTAGGCGGTTATTGCTTGACTCAATAATGATGTTCCGTCTAGCGTTCCAAAATGGTATAAACCCCAACTCATATTTACGACTAATCTTTTATTGTCTGCAAGCGCTTTTTGATACATCCACTCCCAAGCGTCAAGCACTGCTCCAACATCCACTAAAAATGTGACGAACAAAAACTTAGATTCGAATGCGACACCACGATATGGAGTTCCGGCGCCACTTCCACCAGCAATTCCGGAAACGTGTGTTCCATGAGTTGCATACGAATAGATATTTGATGTATCTGAACCAGCAGTTAAAAGTTCTGATGGTGTATTATATTCTGTTCCGTATCCAAAATTGATCGGTGATGGACCGCTGGTTTTGAATTGATCCCAAGCGGCAACGATGCGAGTTTGTTGTAAAGCCGTATCATAAAACATCGGAGATGTGTAATCGAACCCCCAATCAGTTATGCCAATGTATACGTCTTTACCTGTATATGCTTCAGGTAGTCCAATTCCCAATTGAACGCTATCAGCGCGCATGTCAATTACCGCTTTATCTAATTGGTTTCTAATTTTTCCAGCAATTTCTAGGAAGTAAAATTCTTCTGCAGTTTCAATGTAGGCTAAATCTGACAATGGCACTTTTACGGAAGATACTTGGCCAATTGGCTTTCCCGCTATCCAATTCTTTTGTTTTAAGCAATCTTGATCAAAGTTTGAATTTATTTCCCCTAATAAATTGAGGTAATGCACTCCATTTATTTTTTGAATAGGTAACTTGTTTAGATGAAGTTCAGTTGGCAGACCGTTGTTTTGAGCAATTGACTCGCGAAGAGATGCAATATCATTTCGGTCTTTGGAGGATAATTTCCCTTGTCCAAAAGCGAAAATGGAAACAAACAAGAAAAATAAAACTGAAATAATAAACCGCATATCGGAGAGTTTCTCAAAAATACGGATTTCACACCAATTATCTACTTAAAAACCTTGATTTTACTCAGTTTTTATTCACTTTGAATTGTGAATAGCTTCATTGAATTAATTCAAAAAGGCTTTCTTTAGATCGTCTAACTTTCTTTAAAAATTGATTTGAATCTTCTTCTGATCTGTATCCAATAGGACAAACTAAAACAGATTGAAGTCCTTGTTGCTTGAGGTTTAAAACCTCATCGTAAGCTTCTTTTTGAAATCCTTCCATAGGCGTTGCATCGATACGCAGGCTTGCACAGGTATGAAGAAGATGGCCTAAAGCGATATAAGCTTGTTTTGCATTCCACTCTGCCATTTTATCTTTTTGCATAGAAAGAATTTCTTTCTTCATGTAGTTGCTAAAACCTGATATGCTATTGATTGGCACCGAGCGTATTTGAGATATATTTTGAATGTAATTATCAATAAAGTCCTCTGTGATTTCAGTTAAGGAACAAATAACAAGTAAATGTGACGCGTCTGTAATTTGTGATTGATTGAAGGATTTCTCTCTTAATTGCTGTCTTAAAACTGAATCCTCGATGAATAAGTATTTCAACGGCTGCAAACCATAAGAGGATGGAACTAGACGCAATGATTCTTTAATTATCTCAATGTTTTCGGGAGTGATTTTTTTAGTTAAATCAAATTTTTTTGTCGCGTAACGCCAATTTAAGTCTTCAATAATTTTGTTCATTTCAATTTATTAAAAGTTCATTGGAACTTCGATTGCAAGAATTTTACCTTTCGTTTTGGCTGAAATTTTTATTTCATTTTCATTCCAAATACCTATTGCATCTCTGTTGTTAAGTTCATTTCCTAAAACATCAATTGTCCCTTCAATGTTCATGAGATAAACGCCGTTTTTTGGATTCTTAAGTTGGTAAGTTAGGGTATTTGAATCTGAAATCTCAGCAATATGAATCCAAGCACCTTGATGAATCCAAGTTCCTTCATCCGTTGAGTTAGGTGAAACGAGCTGTAAAAATTGGTTTTGACAATCCTTCCATTCGTATTTTATTTGATCGTAACGAGGTTCAACATTTTGTTTATTTGGGAAAATCCAAATTTGAAACAAATTTATTTCCTCCGTTTGACTCGCATTGAATTCACTGTGGTAAATTCCTGTTCCGGCTGACATCACTTGAACTTCTCCAGCATGTATCACCTCTGAAAATCCCATGCTATCTTGATGTTTTAGCGAGCCTTTTAATGGAATGGTTATGATTTCCATGTTATCGTGTGGATGTTTTCCAAAACCCATTCCGGGAGCTACGATGTCGTCATTTAAAACCCTCAATGCACCAAAATGAATTCGTTCAGGATTATACCAACTGGCAAAGCTAAAAGAATGTTTCGCGTTCAACCAACCGTGATTGGCGTGACCACGTGTTTCTGATTTGTGGATGATGTGTGACATAGTGATTTCAAAATTAATGAAGATTAGTTGAGACGAATTGTATTTTCAGTATTCAATAACGTATGTTAATAGAATTTTCTTTAAACTGAAAAATAGTTTTGATTTATTCTGAACTTCGAATCATGGTATTAAGTAGATTTTGGCTCGTTATTTTTATCTCGTCGATTTTATTTGTCGTTTCGGGAGTTTTTACTTCACGAAATTATTCGATTGATTTCGTTTTGAATGGAAAAAAGGATAATCCTGTTTTAATAGGAGAGAAATACATGGGGCAACTCCCTTTTTATCTTCGTGATTCATTAAAAAAGTCAACAGAGGGAACGGTAGTCATTAATAAAAATGAAAAGGATTCCGACACGACTTTTATATTCAAAAATAAAACCGTTCAAGTTTATTCGGGAGTTCAGAAATCGGATGGTTTACTTGAAACATGTAAAAATAGTTTAACGGATTTGATATTGCCCTTAATGGCATATTTGGCATTTTTCTGCGGAATTATGCAGTTGTTGATTGATTCAGGAGCAACGGAAAAATTAGCAAGAAGATTAAGTCCGTTTTTTGTGAAAGTATTCCCAAGTGTTCCAAAAAATCACGAGTCGATTTCGTATATGACGCTCAATTTTTCGGCTAATTTTCTAGGTTTGGATTCAGCAGCGACTCCTTTTGGATTGAAAGCCATGCAAAGTTTACAGGAAATAAACCCAGATAAGGATAGAGCAAGTGATGCTCAAATCATGTTTATGTGTTTACATGCAGCAGGTTTAACATTAATTCCAACTTCAATTATTGGTTATAGAGCTGCTCAAAATGCATCTAACCCAGCAGATGTCATGTTACCTTGTATTATTACTTCCTTTATTGGAACCATTGCAGCTTTCATAATTGTCGGAATTCGTCAACGTATTAATTTCAAGAGCGCATCGATTTTGGTTGCTATTTTTTCAATTATTTCCGCTATTATCGGTTTGCTAATGTATGTGAATAGCCTTGATATCTTGGGTAAGAATTATTTCACAGCTAATTTCTCAGGGTTACTTTTAATAGGTATAATTGGATTTACTTTGATTTTTTCTTTTATTCAGGAACGAAAATTTAAAGAAAAAAGCACAACAGTATTCGATTCATTTGTAGTCGGTGCTAAAAGTGGATTGAACACAGGAGTAACAATTTTTCCATATGTATTGGGAATGCTTGTTGCGATTTCGCTTTTTCGAAATAGTGGTCTTTTTGAAATAATTAGTGGTTGGATTTCAGAAGGATTCAGATTTATAGGTGTTTCCAAAGAAATTACCGATTCTTTGCCTGTTGCAATGCTTCGTCCATTCAGTTCAGGAGGTTCACGTGGTTTTATGATTGATGCGATGAATAGTTTTGGCCCAGATTCGTTGACTGGTAGATTGAGTTGTATTTTTCAATGTAGCGCTGAAACAACGTTTTACGTAATTGCTGTTTATTTTGGTTCGATAAATATTAAAAATACAAGATATACGCTTGGAACGATGTTGCTTGTTGACTTAATTTGCGTTATAACTGCAATTTTTGTAGCACT
>VGML01000100.1 GCA_016866415.1 Bacteroidota bacterium
TATGAGTTATTTGAAAAAGTTTGAAAATTAATAGTTGACAGTTGTAACCAAACGTAATTTGGTCATTACTACAAAAAACTAATTCTATAAAACACCGCTACCTTAATTTATTTTTCATTTTAATTTCTCTTTGAAAAAGGTAGCTGATTTTTCATTTGGTATTTGAATCTGAACGATACATTAAGTTAAGTTTCCATTTTATTAATCATTTAAAAAAACACCATGAAAAAGTTAATTTTTGGCGCAGCATTCTTGTTTGCCACAACTTTAAAAGCGCAAGATTCACAAATCAACAATTTTAATGAGGAAGATCAATTTGTTATTAACAAAGAATTTGATGTGGATTTGTTTCAAAAACACTTGACACATGAAATGTCTTTGGTATTTCCTTGGATGGTTGAGGATACCACAAATAATTTTGCAGCGCGCGCAAGGTCACAGCAAGAGGCAGGCTTTCCAATATGCTATGGATCCAAACAAGGAGGAATGGTTGACACAAAGAATGACGAGTTAGCCGAAGCAAAAAGAATAGTAAACAAATACAAAGAATCCCTATTTAACAGACCTTATTTTGGAGAAAGAACACTCAAGAGCCTCTACAAAGACTATTCAGCTGTTGCAACTAAACAATATGGTGGTCTTGTCAGATATGGGCTATTGGTTGACAACAATATTACATATGAATCCCTTATGGCAACTTCAAACACGCTCCTAAATTCATATTATCAAGAGGAAGTCGATTTGGTTGATTCTTTAGTCTTGGATTATTATGGTAATCACATGAAAATTGACCCTGGTTTTGATATTGGATGTATAAACTACGTCAAAGAAAAAACGGGATCAAAGAAATTGCCTTGGGCAGACGGTCAGGCGCATTATCATTTCTCAATCAGTTCTCCTGGAGGCATGCCACGAAAAGAATCCATAGAGGAAATCATTAAAGGAAGATTTGAATATTTGGATTCTCTTGGACTTCCTTTAACCATTAGCCGATATTACATCAAAGTCATTGTTGAAGGGGATACGACGTATTTGATATTGGCGTTGGATAATTGATGATTTCAATGGCACCGATTTAGTCAGTTTTTTTTTCTGCAGGATTTATTTCTACTTTCGAAAGATTCTCTTAAGTAAATTCAAATTATATGTAACTATGGTGATAACCCAATATGTAAACCATGTATTTAATGGCAATCTATTTGAAGACTGTTTATATGACTATACCGAGGAATACGATAAACCTTATTTTAATTATGGATATCCTTGGGGAATGGTCTATTTTCGAATTGACACTGAAACAATAATCGCCTATGGATGTGAAAATGAGCGTCAATCGCCAAGAAGCCTTTTAAAGAAGGTAAAGGATTATCATTTTGAGGTTGATTTTACAATCAAACCTAAACTCGTTGAAACTGATTTTGGAATGAAATGGACTTATTATGCGAAAAAAGTAGATGTCACAAAGAAAAATAGGAATCTCTCTGATTTCCCAAATTTGAATTGAAAAAGAGTAACTTAGACATCTGAAAAATCGACTTTTTAAATTTGAAAACATACGAAATAATTAATAACCACGAAGGCACTATTTTCTTTTATCCATTTTGTGGCACACACTTCGAAATAATAAAACCATTGAATGATGCTATTTCAGGACTAAACAAAAAAATACTTTATGTTTATTGCTCAATCGGTGGCACGCAAGATGAATTTGAGAACTGGGGAATAAATAATCCTTTAGCTAGAGGGTTACACACTGATGTAAACTTCATTGAAAATAAACTTGGTTTAAAAAATTTCGAAATAGAATCTTATCAAAAGTTAACTGATTTTAATGTTGATGCAAGTTATTACACTTTTTATAACGCTGAACTCATATTTATTAAAGGAGAAGCATTTGAATTCACTGATTATCTTCAAAATGAAGGAATAGACCTTTTGAAAATGAATTTGATTTTATCTTTTGCCCTAGGATTCGATGATGTGCTTAAATCACTTATATTAAAGTTTCATCTACCTAATTCTAATAATCGTTATGTTCCCAAAATGATTGTAATAAATAATCATTACCTAAATAATGTAAAAGAACTTTTCCTTAAAACCAATTCTTATCAAATTCAAACGGAATTTGAGGAAAAAGTAGGAAGAAATCACAGTGAAAAATATTCTATTTTGTTCGAGGAAGGAATCGATGATGCAACAGTTAAAATGTTTCGATTTATATAATTTCTTATTCATTACAAATGACATAATGAATTTATTCGTATTTAATCAAAAAGAAGTGATTAATTGTTAATGATTCTCAATTCATAATTTCTTAAAATTATCTCCCAAAACCCACCTCGTAGATAAACCTTATATTTGTCATTCAAAATTTTACACATGGATTTTTGGATTAAAGCCGCCCAACTATTTTTATCGCTTGCCATTTTGGTAACGTTACACGAACTCGGCCACTTTTTACCGGCAAAATTATTTAAAACGAGAATTGAAAAATTTTATCTTTTCTTTAATCCATGGCTTTCCATTTTTCGTTACAAAAAAGTAAAAGGCGTTAAAAAAACAGCCTGGTTTACCAAAGAATCACCGAAAGAATGGAACGAAGATCAACATTCAACCGAATGGGGACTTGGCTGGCTTCCGCTTGGAGGGTATGTGAAAATTGCCGGAATGATTGACGAATCCATGGACACCGAGCAAATGAAGCAACCAGCTCAACCGTGGGAATTTCGCTCCAAAAAAGCATGGCAACGATTGATCATCATGATTGGTGGAGTTACCGTAAATTTAATTTTGGGATACATCATTTACATCGGTGTTATCTTCATGTGGGGACAAACCGAATTGAAACAAGATAAACTTCAAGCAGGATTGAGCGTTCATCCTTACTTGAAAAAATACCACATGCAATCTGGGGACATCGTTTTATCAGTTGAGGGACAAAAAGTACTGAACCTAGATGATTTGAATAAAGGAATCATGCTTCGCGACGCCCGAGAATTAACGATAAAACACGCGGATGGCTCAACAGAAAATATTACATTACCCAAAGATGCTGATCAAGAGTTTTTTCAAGCAGGAGCCATGCCAGCATTCGGATTGCGCTCAAAAGCAAATGTAGTTGCTGATGTTGTTCCTGGAACAAATGCCGAAAAAGCAAAATTAAAGAAGGATGATAAAATCCTTTTGGTGAATGAAAAACCCATTGAATACTTCGATGATTTACAAAACGAGCTTTTTGAGTGCAAAGGCAAGACTGCTGATCTCACTATTTTGAGAGGAAAAGATACTTTGACATTGAAATCAAATGTCACCAAGGAAGGAACCATTGGATTTCAAACAAATGCGAAAGTCATAATTGATTCGTCCGCAATTCAAGAAAAAAACTACGGTTTTGGCGAAAGTATTGCGATTGGTTTTTCCTACGGAACAAACACACTAACGGACTACGTTTCGCAGTTCAAATTTGTATTTACTAAGAAAGGAGCTTCCTCCATTGGAGGCTTTGCAGCCATTGGAAATATGTTTCCTCCAGTTTGGGATTGGCAAGCATTTTGGTTGAATACGGCTTTACTTTCCATCATCCTTGCATTTATGAATATTTTACCAATTCCTGCGTTGGATGGCGGCCATGTGGTGTTTTTACTTTACGAAATGATCACTGGAAAAGAAGCACCTCAGAAAATTTTAGAATACGCCCAATACGTTGGAATTGTGTTGTTGCTTGGCCTCATGATTTATGCCAACGGCAATGATTTGATTCGTTGGTTGTTTTGATTGATGTAGGATTAGTAGGAAAACGATTATTTTTGCAACCTAAATTCAATTTTCAATGAAACGCTGGAGAATTAGTCAAATTTTAGGTCAGGAAGGACAAACCTTAATCAATCAAGAAATTACGGTAAAAGGTTGGGTGCGTGCCTTTCGGAGTAATCGTTTTATTCAATTGAACGATGGTTCGTGTATGGCTTCCATTCAAGCTGTGGTTGATTTTGAAAAATTTGAAGAGGCGCTTTTGAAACGAATTACAACAGCTGCAGCACTCTCCGTAAAAGGAATATTAGTTGAATCACAAGGTTCAGGACAAACTGTAGAGCTGCAAGTTTCAGAAATTGAAATTTTAGGAGACGCCAATCCGGATGACATTCAAAAAACGGTAATGCAACCGAAGCGTCATAGTTTGGATTTTTTAAGGGAACAAGCACATTTACGTTTCAGAACAAATACATTTGGAGCCGTTTTCAGAATTCGACATGCGGTAGCTTATGCGATTCACAAGTTTTTTAACGACAAAGGATTTTACTACATTCATACACCAATCATAACTGGTTCAGATGCCGAAGGAGCGGGAGAAATGTTTCGCGTTACGACTTTAGACCCAAAAAATCCACCATTGAATGAAGATGGTTCCGTGAATTTCAAGGAAGATTTCTTCGGTAAATCAGTGAATTTAACTGTTTCTGGGCAACTTGAAGGAGAATTAGCGGCATTGGCCTTAGGTCAAATTTATACGTTTGGCCCTACTTTCCGTGCTGAAAACTCGAACACTTCACGACACCTAGCCGAATTTTGGATGATAGAACCTGAAGTTGCTTTCAACGATTTGAAAGATAATATGGATTTGACTGAAGATTTTTTGAAGTACATCTGCAATTATATACTGATAAACTGCAAAGAGGACGTTCAGTTTCTGAGTGAGCGTGATGCTCAAGAGCAGTCTCAAAAACCACAAAATGAGCGCAACGAAATGTCGCTAATGGAAAGACTGGATTTTGTCATCAACAATCCGTTTAAGCGTTTGACATATACCGAAGCAATTGATGTTTTGATTAATTCAAACCATTACAAAAAGAAGAAATTCAAATATCCGGTTGAATGGGGAATTGACTTACAAAGTGAGCACGAGCGTTATTTGGTGGAAAAAGAATTCAAGTGTCCGGTAATTTTAACGGATTACCCAGCGAAAATCAAAGCGTTTTACATGCGCTTGAACGAAGACGGTAAAACAGTTGCCGCGATGGATGTTTTATTCCCTGGAATTGGAGAAATTGTAGGCGGTTCTCAGCGGGAAGAGCGCTACGACCTACTTCGTCAAAAATGCGAAGAATTTGGAATTCATCCAGACGAACTTTGGTGGTATTTGGATACACGTCGATTCGGATCTGTTCCGCACGCCGGATTCGGACTTGGCTTTGAACGAATGGTAATGTTCGTTACAGGAATGTCAAACATCCGTGACGTGATTCCATTCCCGAGGACTCCTCAGAACGCAGAGTTTTAAGTTAGAACTTTATTTTTTGCCTCTTACTTTAAAATCAATCTTATAGTAAAAGATTGGCAATCTTCCTAATTGAGCTTTCTCTGCTATCGGATCAGAAGTGTCATTTGGGTCAAGTCGCGGGGCGTATGCTAAACTTAATAGGTTTCTCGTGTTAAGCAAATTAACTAAGTCGAGACCAAATTCGTGCGTTAATTTGGAAGTATTCAATCTCCAGCTTAATTTCAAATCCAATCTGAAATAGTCTTTAAACGTTAATTCATTGAATAAACTATCCTGAAAAATAAGTTCCTTGGAATCATTGGTCTGAGCAATATCAACTAATCCATATCTTCGACCTCCGGCTTGCGTTACTTTCAATCCTAAACCAATGATTTGCTTTTCGCTCAATTTAAATTCTTTACCCGCTAAAACATTCCAAACATAAGATAGATCAATTTTGTCTGAAATATTCGCTCCTTTGTAAGCCGTGTTTCTCCAAACACCATCACTCGCCAAGTATTTCGAATCATATACGCTTGCAGAAACCATGAAGAAAAAGGTTTTGCTGAAATACTTTTGAAGCGTAAATTCCATACCATAGTTATAACCTTTTCCTTTGTTTACAAGTGTATCATTTGGAAATACACGAGCAAACCCTCCACCAGCGTTAACAAGTGAAAATGCATTTGGTGAAGAGCTTATCGGCAAATTATACAGATACTGGTAGTATATTTCAGTTTTAAAATTTAATCCAGCTCCAAATGATTTTTCATAACCTAATCCACTGTGGAAACTACGCATGAAATCCATATTAATGTTATGTGGCTTCCCATTGTTGTCTGGATCATAGGTATACGTGTAATATGGTTGAGTTTGGCTGTGCATTCCAGCACCGGCAAAAATGGCTTGATTTCCTCCCATTTTATATTTCCATCCCAAGCGCGGTTCAACAGGACTCAAACTATTGCTGAGTGAAAAATACTGTGAATGGATTCCGGCTGTAAAGTCCATTTGGTCGGTGATTTTCCACTTCCACTGAACGAATGTTTGCATTAAAATGCTTTTTCTATTGTTATTCCATCTTGTATTCCAACTGAACCGATCATCTAAATCAGCAAGCACTGAATCTTTTTGATTGAACGAAATAGCATCCAAAATGACCCCAGCTTTAATCAAATGATGTTTGTTTATTTTATGATTAACTGAAAAATACCCCGACATTTTCAAGGTTCTAAAATCATAACCCATCATATTATACATGCTATCCACTTTTATTGTAGTATCTGCGTTGTTTATTGCCAAGCTTCTATGTAAATAAACATGTTTGGTATGCTGCTCTTCACGAGATCCGGCTAATGTTGCGCTGACATATGTTTTTTCACTTAATGTTTTTTTATAGGTGAGCCCTGAAACATACATACTCGTTCCAAAAAATTGATCCCGATCACCTTCACCATAAAATTCATTTGAGTACTTTGTTTGTTCAGAAATCATGATATCAATATCGCTTCTTCCACCCATTGCCCACCAAGAAAGATTGCCTCCTTTTTTAAATTTCCAATTAAATTTAAACGCGGCATCTCCATAAACCGGAACAGCATCTGTACCAATTTTAATTCCGAGTGTTTGAAAAATAGATAAAGTTGAATAACGTCCCATTACTAAGTAACTAGAATTCCCTTTTTTATCCATTGGACCTTCGGCTAGTAATTCAGTTCCAAACAAACCAAATTGACCAGTAAATTCGTGCTGATTGTTGTTTCCGTTTCGTAATTTCAAGTCGAATACTCCTGAAGTACTATTTCCATATTCTGAAGGGAATGCACTCATAAAAAAGTCAGAATTACCTAAAATCTTATTATTTAATATCGAAACTGGACCGCCCGTGCTTCCCGCAATGGCAAAGTGAGAAGGATTCGGAATATCAATTCCTTCAACGCGGTAGATTACTCCAAGTGGCGAATTTCCACGAACTACAATGTCATTTCGTGAGTCATCAGATCCTTGAACTCCAGCAAAATTCGAAGCCATACGAGCAGGATCCATTCGCGAACCGGGATAACGATTTGTTTCCTCAACACTAAATTGTTGCGCCGAAATCAAAGCCATTTCATTGATTACTTCTCCTTTTTTCCTGCCGACAACTTTAACCTCCTGTTTTTGGGAAACGCGCTCCGATAATGGGATGTTAACAATCATTTCCTTGCCTGAATTCACTTCGATTGTTATTGCCTTGCTTTCATAAAGAGCTAAAGTAGCTGTGAGATCGTATTTCCCAACTGGAACATTTTTTATTTCAAATGATCCATCTTCAATGGATGCACAGCGCATTATATTGGTTTCAGAAATGTTAATTTCA
>VGML01000101.1 GCA_016866415.1 Bacteroidota bacterium
ATGTCCTGCAACCATATCCGGGTTAAAAGATTCACTAAGACAAGCAGCCAAAATAGTTGAATGCAAGAATATCGCTGGTTGTGTCACTTTCGTCTGTTTTAATTCTTCTTCTGTTCCTTCAAACATGATTTTTTGAATGTCAAAACCAAGAATTTCATTGGCTATTGCGAACATTGATTTCGCTAAATCGGAATTTTCGTATAACTCCTTGCCCATTCCAGTAAATTGAGCTCCTTGACCAGGAAAAACGTATGCTTTCATCAGTTTATTTTTATCAAAATTAAAAATCATTCGATTCCGTTAACCACAAAATCGATGAAAGTTGTAACGTTTTTTTCAAATATTGTTTTCCATTATATGAAAGCGATCTTCTTAACACTTGTAGTTTTTCTCAGTATGAAAAATGTATTTTCTCAAATTTTAGCAGAAGAAATCCGAATAGGATGTGGAAGTAAGTTCTTCTCTGAAAACGAGCATCAACATGCGATGATTGTTCGAGGAATTTGGTGCGGAAATAGTTATTTCTGGACGCCAATTAATATAGGTGATTCAATTACCGAACAAGCATTTTATAATGATCAATTGTTTACAGGAGATTGCTTCGATATCAATGCAGATGGTTTAATTATTGGGAAATACACGTTTGTAAATGGTAAAATTTCATCGCTACAACATTTTCGGGAGGATGGGGGTTTAGCTGAAGATTACCGTTACCGAGAAGGAATTCCAAATGGAATTAATACGAGTTATTTCTACAATGGTGAAATTAGATTAAAAAGAACTTATGATTTAGGAAAATTAAACGGTCCATTCGTCGAAGGAATCGATTTAGTTGATTATGGTCGGGGAATCTGCACCGAAGAAGGAGTTTATGCAAATGGACAGCGCAAAGTTATTTCAAAGCCCTGTGATTATTAATCTCCTTCCACTTTAGAATCGATTTTACCAAAAGCAGTTGTTGTTTGAATCAAGTCTCCTTTCTTTGGAAAATTATTTTTCTTGATAGTCTGTCCACCAAGCGTTGTAATACTGAAACCACGCTTTAAAACGTGTATCGGATCGAGCATTTCTACTTTATTTTCTCGTATTCGCAATTCGTTCTTTGAACGCTCGAATAAATTTAAAAGCTTTTGTTCCAAATTATTTTTAGCTTCAGTTAATTTTGATTCATTGCGATTCAAATTGTTTTTAGCGACGTAACCGAAATTCAGTCGAATTTGATTTAATGTGGTTCTATGCTTGTCAATTCTATATTGAACAGTTCGATCAAGTTTATTTTGTTCATTCATGAGAATCGAAGCGTTCTGCTCAAGTGAAGAGATTGAAATTGTTTTGAACAATCGTATTAATGCATCGAATTCGTATATTGAAGCCTGTAAATTATTTTTGGAAATACTGAATAATTGTGTTTGTAAGTCTTTAATTTGTTGGTCGAATTCGCGGTATGTTTGAATGAGAAACTCAGCTAATTTTGTTGGCGTAATAGCATTTCGAAAACTTACCATTTCTGCTACTGTCAAATTTGTGGAATGACCAATTCCTGTTAAAATAGGGAGTGGGAATTCTGCAATGGTTTCACAAAGTTCAAAATGGTTGTAGCAGGTCATGCTAACCTCTGCACCGCCTCCACGAACAATGACTACCAAATCAAAATGTTGTTGAATCGATTTAATTTTCTTGAGTGTCCCAATAATTGAATCAACTGCTGCGTCTCCTTGCAAATAAGCAGGGAAGAGGTAGGTAAAAAATTTATATCCAGGTTCATTTGTTTCGAGCACTTCCATAAAATCAGAGAGCCCTTTACTTGAATCAGCTGAAATGACTGCAATACGCTTGGGAATTAATGGGAATTCCAACAATTGATTTTTATTTAGAATCCCTAATTCCGAGAGTTTTTTCAGTGTTTCATCACGTTGTTTTTGTAGTTCACCTAATGAAAATGAAGGATCAACGTCTAATATTTGTAAACTTAATCCGTAGGTTTCACTGAAATTTATTTTCACTAAAAGCAAAAGATTCAATCCATCTTTCAGCGGTTCCTTAACAACAGAAATAAACCGTTGATTAATTCGATCCAACTGCTGCTTCCAAATCGTTCCACCTAGTTGAGCAATGATTTTATCTCCTTCTTTTTGAACCAATTCGGGAAAAGCGTGTCCACTCGGAAAACGATTAAGTTTATGCATTTCTGCTTTTACCCAATAGGATTGCGCATAACGATGTTCAATCGTTTTCCGAATCGAACTAGCAACTTGTTGAAGTGTAAATATCTGTTTATCTGTCATTTACGCAATGACTCCATTCTCAATTTCTGAGTCTAAATAACTTTGAACAACATCGATTGCATTATCTATGAAATCGCTCAAGGCAGTTATGAAGGTGCCTTCTTGCGCCAAGGAAATTGCGTGTTTGATGGCTTCAACCTCTAAAGTAACAACTTCGAAGGAAACAGATGAATTGGATTCTTGAATTCCCTCTACAATTAAATTTACAATTTCCTGTTCAGTTCGACCTCGTAAATGTTTTTCCTGACGAATGATGATATGATCAAACATCCGTGCGGCAATTCGAGCACATTCCTTGATGTCCTCGTCTCTTCGATCTCCAACTCCTGAAATAATGCCTATTTTTCTTGTTGCTTCCACACTTTTTAAGAACTCTTCTATTCCACGGTAACCGTTTGGATTGTGGGCGAAATCGATTAGAACCTTGAACTTAGAGAACTCGAAAATATTCATTCGACCTGGCGTTTGTGCTGCACTAGGAAGGAAAGTTGCAAGTGAAAGTTTAATATCTTCGGTTTTAAATCCATACAAATAAGAAGCAAGCGTAGCCGCAAGAACATTGTAGATCATGAATCTCGCTTTTCCATTCATTGTCAGAGGAATATGTGTCGCTCGTTCTACTCTAAATTTCCAATCTCCTTTTTTAATGGTGATAAATCCATTTTCATAAATAGCTGCAATTCCACCATTTTTACAGTGTTCTGCGATAGCTAAACAATTTTCATCCAAGCTGAAAAGCGCAACATTACACCGTAAGTTTTTAGCGATTTCCAAACAATTTTCATCTTCACCATTCAAAACGGCCCAACCATCTTTTTTTATACTTTCAACGACAACCGATTTCACACGCGAAAGATCTTTTAAATCATGAATGTCACTAATTCCAAGGTGATCTTCCTGAATGTTTGTAATAATTCCAATATCACAGCGGCTAAAGCCCAATCCGGATCTCAAAATTCCACCTCGAGCGGTTTCTAATACGGCAAATTCAACATTCGGATCTTTCAAGATGTATTCCGCACTATTTGGACCGGTTGTATCACCTTTTTCCATCATATGATTTTGGATGTAGATTCCATCTGAAGTCGTAAAACCCACTCGATAACCATTGTTTTTGACTATATGTGAAATCAAACGAGTTGTGGTCGTTTTTCCATTTGTTCCAGTAATTGCGATGATTGGAATTCGGGAAGGTTTTCCTGGAGGATAAAGCATGTCGATTACGGGAGCAGCAACGTTTCTCGGTAAACCTTCTGACGGAGCCAAGTGCATTCTAAATCCTGGCGCTGCATTAACTTCTAAAATAACACCACCATTTTCTTTCAGGGATTCCGTCAAGTTTGCAGCCATGATATCAATACCACAAATATCCAATCCAATGACACGCGAGATGCGCTCTGCCATGAACACATTTTCAGGATGCATTAAGTCAGTTACATCAATAGAGGTTCCTCCAGTGCTGAGGTTTGCCGTAGATTTTAAATAAACAACCTCTCCTTCAGCTGTAATTGTCTCAAGTGTATAATTCTTTTTCTCCAAAAGCTCCATCGTATCGCGGTCAACCGTAATTTCAGTCAACACATTTTCGTGACCATAACCTCTGCGTGGATCCTTATTAGTTTCATCGATTAGAAATTGAATAGTGTCTTTCCCATTCCCAACGATGTGAGCAGGAACGCGCTGTGCTGCAGCAATTACTTTGTTGTCAATAACCAAAACACGGAAGTCGTAACCTGTTATGAATCGTTCAACGATGACTCTACGAGAGTATTTTTTAGCATATTCCAATCCTGCAACAGCATCTTCCCAATTAGTCACATTTATCGAAGCACCTTTTCCATGATTTCCATCCAACGGTTTGATTACAATTGGGTAGCCAATCGATTTGATTGTGTCTTCCAAATCTTCCTCATCAACGCATATAGAACCTTTTGCAACAGGAATAGATGCAGCATCCAACAATTTTTTAGTTTGTTCTTTGTTGCATGCAATATCCACTGCGATATTACTCGTTTTGCACGTTATTGTCGCTTGAAAACGCATTTGATTTATACCATATCCCAATTGAATCAAGGAATTTGTTCCCATTCGAATCCAAGGAATGTTGCGTGCAACAGCTTCGTCAACAATACTTCCTGTGCTTGGCCCTAAGCGAACATCCTCTCGGATTTCTTTCATTTTTTGGATATCTCGTTGTAGGTCATATTCTTCTCCAGAAATCAATGCTTCTGCAATACGAACAGATGCCTCAGCGGCATATAATCCAACTTTTTCCTCTAAATAATTAAATACAACGTTGTAAACACCCGATGTCTTCGTTTCTCGGGTTCTTCCGAAACCGACATCCATTCCTGCCAACGTTTGAATTTCAAGTGCTATGTGCTCAATGACGTGTCCCATCCATGTCCCGCGATCTATACGCTGAAAAAATCCTCCATGGCATCCTTCAGAGCATCGATGTTCAATTAAAGTAGGAATTAGCTTTTCAATTCGTTCCCTAAATCCATCTATTTTGTTGGTTGGTTTTTCTTCTAGATCCTCCAAATCCAAGCGCATTTGAATGAGTTTTTTTCGTGTAATGCTCCAAATATTTGGCCCTCTGAGCGCTTGAATTTTCAAAATTTTCATAGGTAATTTTTCTTTGGTTTAATTTGTAAAGAATAAAAATATAAAAAAGAAAATAAAATTGTTAGTCTTTAGTGAA
The DNA here is from genome assembly GCA_016866415.1 of Bacteroidota bacterium. GTDB lineage: Bacteria > Bacteroidota > Bacteroidia > Flavobacteriales_D > Crocinitomicaceae > UBA952. The sequence goes on from VGML01000101.1 coordinate 4,990, forward strand.
ATTTAATTGCGAATGGGTTAATTGCGAACGGTTTAATTGCGAATAGGATAGTTTCGAATTGCGAATATTATAGTAAGATCTCTTTGGACAGCAATTTGTAATTCGCAATTAATTCGTTAATCCTAATTAATCCTCAACAATTCCCCATAATATAGGGTTTTCTCCGTTTTGGTTTCCATGTGCAGCTGACCAAGTTCAATAGATCTGTTTGGAAAATAAAGTTCAGCAAGTTCCTGAATTAGCGTACCGTCAACCGTTGGAGAATAGGTATTCATAATCAAAAACCCATTTTCATTTAGTACTTCAGAAGCTGCGCCTAACAGCTCATCAATTTTATCTTCCAATTTCCACTTTTCACCTTTGGCACCAATTCCCCAAGCTGGAGGGTCCATTAAAATACCTTTGAAAGTACGTTCGCGTTTGACCTCACGTTGAATAAATTTTAAGGCATCTTCATGAACCCAACGAATGTTCAATAATCTGCTTGATTCCATATTCTCTTTAGCCCAACCAATCATTGATTTGACGGAATCCACATGAAAGGTATCCGCTGCTTTGTTTCGAGCAACACAAGACGCTGCACCCGTGTATGCAAAAAGGTTTAAAAAACGATCATCGGTTTCAAGTCGTTGGTCAATAAACTCCCAATTCGTTTGTTGTTCGGGAAATAAACCCACATGTTTGAAAGATGTAAGTTCGATGTTGAATTTCAGTCTTTTGTATGAAATTGTCCATTTGGTAGGGACGTCTTTTTTCAACGCTTTCCATTTTCCTTGTTGATTTTTGCTTTCAATGAATTCCCAATGAGCCATGGATTTCCATTCGGTAAAAGGCATTCCACTGTGAAAATAGGCTTGGAGTTCCGGTCGAATCGTAATTATTTTACCCCAACGCTCAAGTTTTTTCCCTCCACCTGCATCGATTAGTTCGTAATCATCCCATACTGTGGAGAAAATGTGCGGTAATTTGGACATTCATTAACGCATTTTAGGCATTTTCTGCCTTCCGCCCATCATCTGTGCCATGCGCATTTGGTTTTTGGAAGGAGCCATTTGCAATTGCTGCTGCATCATTTTAATCTGATCTTTCAGCATTCCGTTTTTATCCATTTTTTTAGCTTCACCCAATAAGGAAACTGCTTCGTTCTTGCGACCTGTTTGTGCGCAAATTCCTGCTAAATGCATTCTAGCTACCGCATTGTCTTCTGGTTGACGAAGTCCGAGCTCAATCGCTCTTCGAAGCAGTTGCTCACTTTTCGCAAAGCCCATTTCTTGTGAGCCCATAACGGCTTTCAAATACAAAACGTAGGCGTGCTGTTTTCTCGGTAAAAATTGTGGATGCGAAATTCGGTCAATGTATTTTTTTGCCTTGTCTGTATTTCCGATGCGCATTTGATTCAAGGCTAAAATCATGTTTTCATTTCTGAAAAAAGACAAAATAATTAAAGCCGTCACTAGAAGAAAGGTAATTCCCCACCCCCAATGTCCTGTCGCGAAAAGCCAAACATTGAAACTTAAGGCTGTAAGAGCCAATGCTATTCGAATGATAAATCCAGTCATATATTTTAATTTAGGGTTTAGAATGTAAAATTGATAATTGTTTACACTATCTTACATTCTACATTGTTCATTTTACATTCAATTAAATCGTCGCAATACACTTTAACTCAATGGCAATTGGTGTTGGAAGCGAATTTATTTCACACGTCGTTCGACAAGGTAAATTATCATTAAAATATTCTGCGTAAATACGATTGTAGGTATGAAAATCACGTTTCATGTTTACAAGAAATACAGTAACATCAACTAATTGATCCCAGCTAGAACCTGATTCTTCCAAAATAATGCGAACGTTATCAAAAACACTTCGACATTGCGCCTCAAAATCGAATGCAATGAAATTTCCATTTTTATCCAACTTCAATCCCGGTACAGCTGAATCAGTATCATCTGAGCCAGCAGTTCGCGGTCCAACACCAGAAAGAAACAATAAATTTCCTACCCGTCTTGCGTGAGGGTACAATCCAACTGGTTTAGGGGCTTTATTTGTTGAAATTCGTTCTTGATTTGACATTTTAATAATTTGTTAGCAAAGATAATGGATAATAAAGAAAATTGACGAATCGGAAGTGTTTTAAAACGAAAAAAGCGCATCGGAATTCCAATACGCTTATCTATTTTATCGAAAATCTTAAGCGGACTCTTTGTCTTCAAAAATTCTTTTCGGGCGAAGTTGCTCGAATAAACCTAAGGTTATCCAAAACGGCAGGATGAATCCCATTAAAAAAATCAACATCCAAAATGCCATTCCGGCAATTAAAAGAAACAATACAATTCCAAAAGTGCTCATCTTCTATTATTTTTGCTAACGATTTCGATGTAAAATTAAAAATTAAAAACAAATTAAAAACAAAAAATGGAATTTAGAATTGAAAAAGACACGATGGGGGAGGTTAAAGTACCTGCAAATCGTTATTGGGGAGCACAAACTGAGCGTTCGAGAAACAACTTTAAAATCGGTCCAGAAGGATCAATGCCAGTCGAAATTATTCATGCGTTCGCTTATTTGAAAAAGGCTGCCGCTCATGCAAATTGTGAT
>VGML01000102.1 GCA_016866415.1 Bacteroidota bacterium
ATCGGCTGATCTACAGCTAACATAATTGAAATCCTGGATGTTTAGCAGTTTTTTATAAAAGGAAATTACCTTTGAAGAGCCATAAATTACTGGGGTAAAATCGGTTAAAATACGATTATCCTTTAGAGATTTTAATATTACTTCAGGACCAATTCCATTAACATCACCTAGGGTAATCCCAACTCTAAACACTTCCTTATTTCCCTCCATTATAGATAATGAGTTTTGAAAAATTCATATAGCAAACGAACTCCAACACCGGTGCCACCAAAACCGCGATAATTTTCTTTCGAATCCAACCAGGTTGGCCCCGCAACATCCATATGAATGTATGGAGCTTTACAAAAATGCTCTAAAAATTTACCAGCTGAAATCATACCGGCATTAGCGGTTCCAATATTTTTTAGATCAGCAATTTTTGATTTCATGTGTTCTTTGTAATCGTTCCAAAATGGAAAACGTACCACGCGTTCCCAAGTCTCAAATCCAGCTTTTTCCAGACTCTCAAAATACGAATCTTTTGCGTTACCCATGATGATACTTGCCTCTGTTCCAATCGCACGAACAGCTGCTCCTGTCAAGGTCGCTGCGTCAATAACGATTTCCGGATTGTATTTTCCTGAATAGGCCAAAGCGTCGGCTAAGATCATTCTTCCTTCGGCGTCTGTATTCAATACCTCAACGGTAGTTCCATCAAACATGGTAATAACATCTCCTGGGGTATAAGCATTACCACCTGGACGATTATCTGTAGCTGGAATTAAAGCGATAATATGCAATGGCAATTTTTGTAAAGCCGCAAGATAAATTGCTCCAACAACAGCCGCGGCACCTGCCATATCACTTTTCATCGTATCCATTGACCCTGGAGTAGGCTTTAGACTCAATCCGCCCGTATCGTAAACAACTCCCTTTCCGACTAAAACGATTGGTCTTTTATTTTTTACTTTTTTCGGTTTGTATTCAGCAATAGTAAACGTTGGCGGATCAATTGAACCTTTATTCACTGCGAGTAAACCGCCCATTTTCAGGGATTCAATTTGGGTCTTTTCCAATACTTGAACAGAGAACTTTGCTTCACTTCCGAGCTTCACAATTTCCTCTGCAAGTTGGTTCGCATTTAGATTATTTACCGGAGTATTTACCGCATCGCGTGTCCAATAAACCGATTTAATCGTATTATTTAGTTCGTTTAATTTAGCTTCGTCAAACTCTTCATGAACCAAAATCGATTGAAGTTTATTGTTTTTAGGTTTTGAAAAGAAACGATTAAATTGGTAGTTTGTTAAGGCTAAACCTTCTGCGAGGAAAAACACTGATTTTTCTTTACCAACTAGGGAAATTTGTTCAAATGAATCTGCAACAAACCCTTGGATTTTAGAACCAATAACTCGTAATTCCTCTGCTTTTTGGTCTTCTTTGACAAGAAAAATGAAGTTCTCGTCTAATTTTAGGTAATCAAACTTTTTGTCAGAGGATAAAAAGCGTTCGGCTGTTTCTTTCGATATGATTGATCCAAATTGACCTTTTTTCAAGGTTCCTTTGCCAAGAATGAGCGCCAGCGGACAATCTCCAATCAAATCACTACTTCTTTTTATAATTGTCATTGCTATTTGTTTTTAGCAAAGTTAAGAAGTTAAATGAAACTCAGTAAATTGATGAATGCGTTACAAATTGATTTCCTTGATTTTTTCCCAATGATATCCAGTGTCCTCTTGAGATTCATCTTGCCAACCGTGAAACACAATTATTCCATTGCTACTTGGCGAAATGTAGAAATAGTCTCCAGCACCAGCCCACCAACCTCCATAAGCTGAAATCGCATTTTTTGGAATTTGATAATCTGAATACTCGTCTTCTGAGATGGGGTTCATTGCGCCAATGACGGATTGTATTTTAATCTTTTTCCCATTAAGAATTACGGAAACATCCGATTTTGGATTTTCATATTCGTCCATCGAAGTAACGCAAATCAATTCCGCTTTCATCGGATTAGACAATTTTTCAGGAATTTTTTCTGAGTTTTCATCCTCCTTTGATTCCAACTCTAAAGAATCATATTGAATGGTATTTTGGCTGTCTAATTCATCAATTTTTTCTGAATTAGAACTACACGAAAAAAAAATTGCGCAGCTTACAATTACTGCGCAATTAAATTTTAAGGAAAAATTCATTTTAGCTAGAAATGGATGATTAGTTTATTATTTCATAAACAACCGCCCAAACTGGAACAGGCGCACCTGAAGGCAATTCGTATTTTTGACTCCAATTATTTGAGTTTTTAAGGTAGCGACCATCCCATTCCCATTTCTCACTCCAATTATTTGAGTTTTTAAGATAGCGACCATCCCATTCCCATTTATTACTCCAGTTATTGGAATTTTTAATGTAACGTCCATCATATTCCCATTTGATGCTCCAGTTGTTACTATTTTTTACATATTTTCCGTCCCAGTCCCATCTTCCATGCGGGCCATTTAATGTTTGTGCATCTATCGTGCTAAAACAAAACAACATGGAACAAATTAAAAACAATTTTTTCATGATAAATAAATTTTTATTTGGAATGCGAATATCAATTGTTATGCCAAAAAACGAAAAGAATTAATTTATAATTCCATAAACAACAGCCCAAACTGGAACTGGAGCTCCGGATGGTAATTCATATTTTTGACTGCTGTTATTGTAATTTTTCAAGTAGCGGCCATCCCATTCCCACTTGTTGCTGGAGTTGTTGTAATTCTTTAAATAGCGGCCATCCCATTCCCATTTGTTACTAGAATTGTTGTAGTTTTTAATGTATCGACCGTCGTACTCCCATTTTATGCTACTGTTGTTGTAGTTTTTTACATACTTCCCGTCCCATTCCCATTTACCATTGGGGCCAGATAAATATTGTGCTTTCGCTAATCCAACTGAAAAAAACATGAAAGCAAGAATTAAAAAATTTCTCATAATTTAAGTTTTTAAGTTAATAGTATCGCTCTAAAAGTAAACAATTATTCGCAAAAAAGGTAACATTTTTTCTTTTTTTAAACGTAGAGTGTTTCACGAATTACTTTCAAAGATTTTTCAACATTGAAGTTTGGCAGATGTATATGACAATAGTCTAATAGAATTAACAATGCTTTTTGAGCTGTATTTTTATCCGAATCGATTGGTGGCTGATGCTTGAAAGCTGAAAAAAGTAGATCAACAGCATCGGTTTCTAGGTCCGTTTTTTCCTTCGTGAATCTCCCTAATTTTAAATCAAAACCCGAGGGATTTTCTGAATCGATATTGGGTGAAAAACCTAAATTTTGAATATGTTTCGTTAAAAAAATGATGGGGAAATGAATAAGATTTTCTTGTATTTCTAATTGAATTATTTGATTTTTAATGAAGTCGAATATTCGAGGATCTGCGTGCTCAACCTTCAAAGTTTCCTTCAAGACATCAGCTAAAAAAAAACTCAAAATTAACTTCTGTGGATTCGTAAAAATATCGTTAAGAATGACGGCAGGATCAAGTGAATTAACGATACCTAAATTTGATTCTGGTCTTTTGATATAGGTTATTTCATATATTCCGAGATAAAAAATAGGAAGTTTCTTTTTTTTTGCCCCTTTGAAAATAAAGGAAATTAATCCTGAATCTTCAGTGTAAAAGGAAAGAATCAAACTGCTTTCAGAATAATTTTTTTTTGTTATTAAAATTCCTAATGTTTTCTGTTTCATTTTCAGAGTTAAAATTAGAAATTTTGTGTTTTAACATCCTTAAAGAGTTTCATAAGTTTAATTTTTCTAACTTTAGAATTAGATTATGACAAAAACAAAATTATTTGACGGAACTGAGGTTTATTGTTTGCGTAAACCCGAAGCAAAAATGTTAGATCATCATGTGGAGGGTTATTTGCAAAATGGCATTGAAATTAACGATGGAGACGTTGTTTTTGATGTAGGGGCGAATATTGGAGTCTTTGGAGTTCGAGCTATTCAAAAAGGGGCAAATGTGCAAGCATATTGTTTTGAGCCAATTTCAGATATAGCCGACGTGCTTCAAAAAAATGCAACTGAAATCGCAAATGACCGAATCAAAGTGCTTCGCTGCGGAGTTTCTGATAAATCAAGCCAGGCAACATTTACTTATTTTCCAAATACGCCGGCACTTTCAACCCTTCACCCTGAACAATGGGATGAAAATCCAACTGCCTTTCGCGATGCAGTAAAAGGGACGATGAGAAATCCGCCCGAAGGAATGAAATGGATGAAGTTGATTCCACCTGTTTTTGCTGGAATAATTGCAAAACAACTCGTAAAGGGAAGTAAAAAAGTTAATTGTGAACTAAAACCGCTTTCTGAGATCATTGACTCCGAGCAAGTTGAAAAAATTGATTTACTTAAAATTGATTGTGAAGGAGCAGAGTGGGCTGTTTTACAAGGAATTGATGAACAACATTGGCCAATCATTAAATCCTTGGTAATTGAGGTTCACGACATCGATAATCGCTTGCAAAAAACAAAAGAACTTTTGCAATCAAAGGGGTTCACAAAATTACATGCAGAGAGAGAAGCAGGACTGGAACACACACATATGTATAACCTTTTTGCTTTACGATCATGACCGCGAGCACAGCAGCATGGGGAACAGCAATTTTACTTCTCGGTTCGAATGCCTTTGGTTTTTTGTATAGTTATTTGGTATTAAATACAAAACTCTTTTCAAAATATCGTATACAATCCAAACCTTACAAATCAGGCCTTTTCATGAGCCGGATGCCCTTGTTTCTATTTAATTTGGTAACGTTAATTGGATTATCTGCATTTGGCGCCTATACCATGTTCGATTATTTTGAAACTTCTTGGCCAGAATGGTGGGTAATTCCAGTTCAAGTTTTAATCGCTTTCATTTTGGATGATCTTTGGTTTTATGCATACCACCGATATCTGCATGAAAATAAATTTTTATTGAAACACGTTCATTCAATTCACCATCGGGCAACAACTCCTTTTCCGTTAGAATATTTGTATGCGCATCCACTAGAATGGATGATTGGAGCACTTGGTCCGGTTATTGGTTTTGGGGCCATTTTTATTTTCATGCCGTTGAACATCTATTCATTTTGGATTTTTGGTCTTTTGAGAAATCTACATGAAATTCATATTCACAGTGATTTGGAATTACCTGTTTTGAGTAAGTTGCCTTTAATTAGTAAAACGAAGCACCACGATGATCACCATGCTAAATTGACTGGAAACTACTCCTCTACCTTCAGTTGGATGGATAAGATTTTTAAAACCGATTTTTAAATGCGATTGATTTTCTCCATTTTTATGCTGGGAATCATTGGACTAAGTTTTGCGCAGAAGCAATATTCCCTAACTGTAAAGGTATCGGGTATAGAAAATTACAATGGTGAAATCGAATTGGCATTGTATATAGACCCGAAGAAATTTGCCAAGGTTGGTCAAACGTATCGTTTGGTGCGCATCAAGCCAGATAACTCAACATTGACGCATGAATTCAAGAATCTAGATCAAGGGAAATATGCAATTTGTCTATTTCATGATGAAAATAACAACAAAGTGTGTGATAAAAATTTCTTTGGAATTCCTACAGAGGCATACGCTTTTTCTAATAATATTCGTCCAAGGTTTTCAGTTCCTACATTTGAGGAATGTTCGACTTATTTGGACAAAAACAAGACGTTTTCAATTAAAATTGTTTATTAGTCTATTTAAAGCATTTTCTATTTGAGAAACGATTGGTTGTTTTTCATCATTTTCAATCACAAAATCAGCTAATTTCCTTTTTTCCTCATCCGACCATTGTTTCCTCATGCGAGCTAAAACTTCCTCTTCTGAGCAATTTTCACGTTTCATGACGCGTTGAATTTTTAGTTCCAACGGCGCGCAAACAAGAATGGTAGCATCGAAATTTTTAAAAGCCCCTGTTTCAAAAAGTATTGCTGCTTCATTGAAAACCAAATTTGAATTTTGGTTCATGGCCCAATCTTCGAAGTCTTTTCTAACGATTGGATGAATTAATTCATTGACCTTTTGCCGATATTCCTCGTTCTGGAAAATTTTTGTAGAAACGAGTTGTGTGTTTAATTGGCCATCTATAAAAACATCTTCTCCAAAAAGCGAAATCAAACCCATTCTTATGGTCGGATTTGACTTCGTTAATTCCTTTGAACGTGAATCGGAATAGTAAACGGGGAAACCCATGTGTTCAAGGATATTTGCAATAAAACTCTTGCCTGATCCAATTCCTCCAGTTAATCCGATTCGCTTCATGGAAGCTAAATTAGTTTTTTATGCGGAATTATTCTCCGTTTTCCGCTTGCCATTGACGGTATAGGTCGAAGTAGCTTTTTGTTTCTAGGATTACTGCGCCACCAAGTGTATCTCCGTATTTTGCTGGTAAACCTCCTGTGTATACCATCATTCGGGCGATTGAACAACTTGGCACATTGAATACCTCATTGGATTTTATTCCGTCCAAAACATAAATCATGTCTCCTTTGCGAGCCCCTCGAAACATCAATTCGCCGTCGTCGGAAAGCTTCACTTCGGAACTCATGGTTGTAACTAGTGATTTTACATCAAATTTAACAGGACTTCGTTTTATTTCCATCGAAGTGATTTCTTGAACTGGAATTTCACCAAATTTTATCGTAGCTTTTGGAGTAAACTTAATTCCTTTATGAGCCACTACTTTAGATTCAAATTCAATGCTTCCAAGGTTACAATAGGCTTCAATTGGAACATCAACTTGGATATTGCTCATCGTGTCTCCCATATAGTGAATTAACATGGTGTAATTTCCGGAAGGTATTGCTGTCATTCTAAATCGGCCATCTTCATCCGATATTCCTTGATAGCGCCGACCGTTATCCAGAATGAGCGCTTTAGCACCAATTAAAGGTTGATTATTTTTTCCGCTAACGATTGTTCCAATAACATCTCCGCTTGCTGTTTGACTAAATGTGCTTCCTGCTATCATGAGCATCCACACTGATACTAGTTTTTTCATAGTAAAAGTTTTATTTTACAATGAGATGCAGAGCGGAATCAAATTCCACAAATTATGCGAGAATAGCACTTGAAGTTTGCAATTCACGATTTACTTTCTTGAACAAACCTTGCAAAACTTTGCCAGGCCCGACTTCAATAACTTCATCGCATCCATCATTCAACATGTTGTTCATGATTTGTGTCCATTTCACGGGTCCAGTAAGTTGCAACACCAAATTTTTCTTTATTACTTGCGGATCTGAAACGGCTTTTGCATTTACGTTTTGGTATACAGGACAAGTAGGATTTGAAAAATGCGTTGCTTCAATTGCTGCAGCCAGTTTTTCACGAGCAGGTTCCATTAATGGTGAATGAAATGCACCACCAACTTGTAAAATCATAGCTCTTTTAGCTCCTGCTTCTGTCAATTTAGCACAGGCAGCTTCAACAGCAGGAATTGCACCTGATATTACTAATTGTCCGGGGCAGTTGTAATTCGCAGGAACAACGACACCATCTATTTCTTCACAAATTTTTTCTACA
>VGML01000103.1 GCA_016866415.1 Bacteroidota bacterium
CGACAACTGAAGGCGGAACATTTGATTTCAATATGGTTAAACAAGCAATTGAGGATGGTTATTTGGCTGCAATAAAACAACTTGATTCCCTTGAAAAATTCATTTCAGAAAAATCCACCAAGGAAGAATTGATAAAAAACCGAGCCATTTTCAAAAGTCAAATAAATAATCTCAATATTTCCTCAATTTCAAATAATTACAATCGTAAAAGAGAAATTACATACGCCCGGAAATCTTTGATTCGTTTGCGAAAAAATGAAATAATGTCCGAAGAAAAATTGGAGAAACGTTATTTTAGACTTTATGCAACGCCTCAAATAGAGTATATTTTACCGACACTTCAAAAAAAACAAGATAGTACTTTCAATCTTGATTTAAAAATTACAAAAGCCAAGGATTTTAAAGTAGATGTGGGCGGACACTTTTCATCGCGAGCCGTAAATACAGGATACTTAGGTTTTACCTATCGTTCTTTAGGGAAAATTGCATCTAGCATTCACGCTGAATCCTATTTCGGAAAGTTTTATGGCTCTGCAAAAGCAGATTTAAATGTTGAAATCCCTTCGGTATATCCTATTTCTGTTTCTGGGTATTTTACCTTAAACAGATGGGATTATTTTCGAAGCTTTGCCACCTTTTTTGAAGATGTAAAACCTTCATTTTTAATTCAAAATGAAATTTATGGAGGAATTAAATTAAAAATGCCCCTTGGTAATAATTCAAAATTAACTTGGGATGCTCGTTATTTTGGATTAGAGGATGACTATTATCAAACTCAATCGTTTACAAGTAAAGATACTGCCGACTACACTATTTTTACTGGTTTTACTTTTTCAGGTGAATTTTTAAAAAATAGCCTTAACCGAAAACAATTTGCTAGTTCAGGTCAATTCATTTTATTTAAGGCACGCTACGTAAATGGATTTGAAAACACGTATCCAGGGACGACCTCAATATTAAAAGACACTTTATCTAAAAATCATTCATGGTTGAGTTTACAAGCTGAATTTCAATCCTTTATTTTTGATTATAAAATATTTCATTTAGGTCTTCATGCGAAAGGAGTTTATAACACACAATCTCTTTTCTCAAACTATACTGCAAGTTTACTTTCGCTCCCTTCCTTCAATCTTATTCCAGATGCTGACACTTATTTTCTTCCCGAATACCGTTCACCACAATTTTTAGGTTTAGGTGTCAATCTTGTATTTTCACTTTATAAAAACATCGATATTCGAGGTGATGGGTATATTTATCAGCCAATAATAGAACTTCTCCAAAATTCAGATGGAACAATTGGATTCGATCAAGCAATTAAATCAACGAGCTATTTGTTTTCCTCCTCCTTAATATATCATTCACCTCTAGGTCCATTGCGAGCAACTTTTAATTATTTCCCAAAACAATCAAGTCCTTTTGCTTTTCAAATAAGCTACGGCTTTGTATTATTCAATGAGCGAGCTATACGTTAAAACTATTTTTATTTTTGCAACAAATTAATTATGGAAAAAATCATTTGCGGGATACAACAGATGGGCATAGGTGTCCCAAACGTTCAGGAAATTTGGAAATGGTATCGCACTAATTTCGGTATGGATGTTCGAATCTTTGAGGAAGCTGCTCCTGCTCCGCTAATGACTCGATATACCGGTGGAATTGTTCAATCTCGGACAGCGACGTTAGCACTAAGTATGGAAGGCGGAGGTGGATTTGAAATTTGGCAATATACTAGTCGGAATACCGAAAAGGCCGACTTTGAAATTGAATTAGGTGATTTTGGAATGTTTGCTTGCAAAATTAAATCCCGAGATGTTAGGAAATCTTATGAATTTATTAAAAACAACGGAGGGAATGTCTTGAATGAACCGATGCGAGATCCTTCAGGTAAATTATCCTTTTTTGTGAAAGATCCGAATGATAATGTTTTTCATGTTATTGAAGGAAGTGATTGGTTTTCAGATACGGGACATTCTTCTAAATGCGGAGGTGTGGCTGGAACTATTATAGGTATTTCCAACATGGAAAAATCACTAAAACTATATAAAGATATTTTGGGTTATGATACGATTGACTATGATGTTACGGATGTATTTGAAGATTTAGGTGTAATAAATGGTGGCAATAAAGAGTTTCGTCGAGTTCGATTATCTCACAAAGATTTAAGAAAAGGCCCTTTCGCTAAATTGTTAGGTCCAACTCAAATTGAACTTGTTCAGGCAATCGATCAAACAGGAAGAAGAAACATATTTGAAAATAGATTTTGGGGAGATTGGGGTTTCATACACCTTTGTTTCGATGTGCAAGGAATGGAACAATTAAAAAAGGAATGTGAATCGGGAGGTTTTCCATTTACAGTTGATAGTTCCGATACATTTGATATGGGTGAAGCAGGAGGACGATTCTCTTACATTGAGGACCCTGATGGAACATGGATTGAATTCGTCGAAACCCACAAAGTTCCAGTAATGAAAAAAATCGGTTGGTATATTAATCTTAAAAATAGAAAACCAGGTAAGTTTCTTCCAAACTGGATGCTCCGAGCAATGGCATTAAATCGTGTAAAATAGTTCAAATTAGAGTAATCCTTTTGTTCTCATAAATTCATCTAACGATTCTACATCGCTAAATAGAACCTCTCGAGCTTTACTCCCTTGGAATGGACCAATAATTCCCATACCTTCCAATTGATCCACGATTCTGCCTGCTCGGTTATAACCTAACTTTAATTTTCTTTGCAATAAACTAGCCGAACCTTGTTGATTGATGACAACTATTCGAGCTGAATCAACAAACATGACATCTATTTCATTCATATCAAAATCTGAACCGCCCTCTGATCCTTCAGGAATATATTCTGGAAGAATTAATGCCTCTGGATATGCTCGTTGGTCGCCAATGAAACTACAAATTTCCTCAACCTCTGGTGTATCGACAAAACCACATTGCAAACGTTTCATGTCTGAACCAGTTGAAATTAGCATATCACCTCGACCTATAAGCTGATCTGCACCGGATGCATCTAAAATTGTTCGAGAATCAATCTTTGATAATACCCTGAATGCAATCCGAGCTGGGAAATTTGCTTTAATCATACCGGTTATCACGTTTACTGAAGGTCGCTGAGTGGCTACAATCAAATGAATTCCGATTGCACGTGCCAACTGCGCAATTCGAGCGATTGGATGTTCTACTTCCTTACCTGCAGTCATAATTAAGTCTGCAAACTCATCAATAAGGACCACAATATATGGCAAATAGCGATGACCTTTTTCTGGATTTAATCTACGAGCGATAAACTTCGCATTGTATTCCTTGATCATTCTTACCCCAGCATCTTTTAGAAGTTCATAACGTTCATCCATTTCAATACATAATGAATTGAGGGTATTTACTACTTTGGATGTATCAGTAATAATTGCGTCTTCCTCACCAGGTAATTTAGCAAGGAAATGACGTTCAATTTTGTTGTAAAGTGTTAATTCCACTTTTTTAGGGTCAACCAAAACAAACTTAACTTGAGCTGGATGTTTTTTGTAAAGGATTGAAATCAAAATTGCATTTAAACCAACGGATTTACCTTGGCCCGTTGAACCGGCAACTAACAAGTGAGGCATTTTTGTAAGATCAAATACAAAGGTTTCATTAGTAATTGTTTTACCCATAACGACAGGTAACTCACCATCAAAATTTTGAAACTTTTCAGAAGCAATTAATGATCGCATGCTCACCATCTCTGGATTTGAATTAGGAACCTCAATACCGATAGTTCCTTTTCCTGGAATTGGGGCGATAATTCTGATTCCAAGCGCACTTAAACTCAAGGCAATATCATCTTCCAAGTTCTTAATTTTTGAAATCCGGACCCCAGGAGCTGGAACTATTTCGTATAATGTTACTGTTGGTCCAATTGTTGCCTTTATTTTAGCAATGTCAATTTTATAATGCGAAAGCGTTTGAACAATTCGATCTTTATTGGATTCTATTTCCTCTTTATTAACAGATACACCATTTGTCCCGTAGTCTTTCATAAGTTCAATTGGTGGCAACATATAACCTTCCAAATCTTTTGTTGGATCATATTCTCCATATTCAGCAACCAGACCCTCCGCTAAGTCATCATCCCCTTTTAATTTCTCAGAAATAGGGGTTGAATTCAAATTAGCTTCATTAATAATATCTTTTTCATCTCCACCAATTTCAAATTCAAAATCGCTATTTGGCTGGGTTTCTAATTCATTTTTCTCCTCTTTAATTGTAACTATCAATTCACTTTCGTCAAAATCACCGTAATCGTCATCTTCAACATCATAGTCATTCTTTGAAAATTCCACAGGTTCAGAAAGAATATCCTCCTGAATTTGATCTTCGCGAATTGGATTGACAACATGAATATCATCATAACCTTGCACATCATTTACCAATGATTCATCAGCTAAAGCAACCTCTTTCTCGTTTGTTGCAAATAGGTATGAAATAATGGCTTTGTAATTTGGACTAAAAAGCAATGTAGTTATCACAAAAAAGGTGGCTATTATAAGTGAAATTGTTCCTAATTGGCCCAAGGCAAGAACAAGCCATTCAACCAAATAAAACCCAAACGTCCCACCGAGGTAATTTACATTACTTGCAAAAAATCCTAAAAACAGTGAACCCCATAACATGTATGAAAACACAACCATGAATGATCTTACTATTGGAAACAAAGCAACGTCAAACAATATTTTGAATCCTGAAATAAACATGAGGAAGCAAATTCCAAAAGATGTAAGTCCAAATGTTTCATAAATAAGCATATGAGAACTCCAAGCACCGAATTTCCCAAGCCAATTTTCTACCGCAGGGGTATTGCTGTCAAACAAAAAATCAACAAAAGATCGATTTAATATTTTGTCTTGATCCACATCCCAGGTAAAAAGATAAGAAACACAAGCTAAAAAAATGTAGATAGAAAGCAGAGATAAGAAAGATCCGAAAACAACTTTTAATTTTTGTTTGTCGATTTTCTCAAAGAATGAAACTTTATCTGTGTTAGTTACACTTATTTCTTTTTTATCCTCCTTTTTTGTTTTTGCTTTAGGAGTAGAATCCGTTTGCTTCTGTTCAGACTTGGGTATAAATTCGTTATCTTCCATTATCAATTGAGGTATTATACGAAATTAAAGGAAACAACCTTGATTAAATAACGGTTAATCAATAAGTTTAAACAAGAAAATGTTAGTTAAACCAACTCCTTATTGACCCGATTCATAAAGCCTTGAAAATTCTTCCGAAAACTCCTCGAATGTAACGATTTTATATTCTTTACCAAAAGTAAAAAGCTGCAATGGTGGTTCTGAATATTTTATCGATTTTAATGAGTATTTATGTAATCCATTTTCTGAAGGAATAAAATAAATAACGGGCAAACCTGGCAATGATGTAAACGTATTGGCATATTTAGCAGAAATTTTCATGTGAACGAAAAAGGCCTGTTCATTTTTGATTTCCAACTGCTTCACTTTAAATTTTCGAGCACGAATACCTCCAACTTTTTTAAAAGATAAAGATTTTTTAAACGTATAGGTAGTTGTATCTTTTTGAAGATGTTCATTGGTTCTGATAGCAAATTTCTGTTTTTCAGTATCGATTAATAGATAAGACTTTCCAAATCGCAAATGTTTAATCAATTCTTGTTTTCCAGTTTCAGAATTAAAATTTACAACACGAATTAGACTATCCCTTGCATAAATAATCATTTCTGCTTTAACAGAATCCTTTTTATCAACCCGTTCAATCGAGTATGTCAATTCACCTGAAAACGGTTTTTGATTTTGAGAATGAAAATCTTGAATACAAAAAAGACAAAGGATTAAAAAATATAACGCTTGAAACCCTTTGTCCATCTGACTTTTAATTTGTGGAGAAGATCGGGCTCGAACCGACGACCTCTTGACTGCCAGTCAAGCGCTCTAGCCAACTGAGCTACATCCCCAAAGTATAAGTCAAAGATATAAAAAAATAGATTGTTTGATTTACTCCGTTTAATAGTTTTAATTTTGTATCCCATTTGAAATGGATCTTTTATGAACAAACAAATACGATTTATCTTCAACCCTTCGGAACTGGGAGCAGGAACTAGAGGTTCTTCACTCGGACCAAACGCAATACTAGCTGCCGCACGCTCGAAAAAATCTACACTTTTTGAAAATCGTGAAATCCGAATTATTCCCGATCATAATTACCTTTTGAACAAACCTGTTGAAACATCATTCGCCAAAAACATTGATGGAATTGTTAACATTTTCTCTTCAGTATATCAGGAAATAAATAAAACATTATCAAGCAGCGAATTTCCGTTGATAATTGCTGGCGACCACAGTTCAGCAGGCGCTACCATTTCATCTATTTCATCTTTTTACCCAAATAAAAAAATTGGCGTTTTGTGGATTGATGCGCATGCAGATTTGCATACACCCTACACAACTCCATCAGGCAATGTTCACGGAATGCCCTTAGCAATCGCTCTCGGAACAGATAATATTAAATGTAAAAAAAATAACCTTGATGAGTGGACCATTGAAAAATGGAATACTCTAAAATCAAGTTCATTAAAATCAGATAACCTGATATACATTGCTGTTCGTGACACGGAAAAAGAAGAAGATTTTGTAATCGACTTACTTAATATAAAAAATTATAAAGTTGAAGAGGTTCGTGAATTAGGAATTAAAAATTTAATCCATAAACTGAAAGAAAAATTCGTTGATATAGACTATCTCTATGTTTCTTTTGACGTTGATTCAATGGATCCGGAACTTACTTCTCACGGAACAGGAACTCCAGTACCAAATGGACTTTCGCCAGAAGAAGCCAAAGAAATCCTTGTTGAGCTTTGTAAATTTGATAACCTTGTGGCGATAGAAATTGTTGAAGTAAACCCATGTCTAGACGAGAAAAAAAATAAAATGGCGGAAACGGCTTTCGATATTCTGGAGTCTATTGTTGAAACATTGGAAAACTAATTCATGGAAAAAAAAATAAAAGAATTACTTCTTACTAATTCACTATTGCTTTTTGGAAGTCAAATTGAGGAAAATCAAATTCAATTTCAAATAACGCGCAAAGATGTGGAAGGCGATTTCACGTTGGTAACTTTTCCATTTTCAAAATTGATGTGTTGTTCACCCGCTGATGCAGCTGAAAAAATTGGAGAATTTCTTAAAACTCACCTAGCTGAAATAGAAAAACTCGAAGTAATCAATGGATTTCTGAATATCTGTTTGAATGATTCGTATTGGATTGAGCAACTAAATGAAATTCAAAAAAGTGAAAATTTTGGGTTTTCCTCTCCAAACTCAAAGCCTTTGTATATGGTGGAATACT
>VGML01000104.1 GCA_016866415.1 Bacteroidota bacterium
AAAATGGAAAAGAGAAAAGTTAGCTAAATTGGGGGCTAAGCCTGAACAAGGTATTTATACGGATATGCGCGCTATTCGAACGGATGAGGTTTTAACGGAATTACATAGTGTTTATGTTGATCAATGGGATTGGGAAAAAGTCATTTCAAGTGAAGATAGAAATTTGGATTATTTAAAAGCCACTGTTTCTAAAATCTATGAATCAATAAAAAGTGTGGCATTCGAATTGACTGAAAAGTATGGAATTGTGAGTGAATTACCTCCAGCAATTACGTATTTACATACCGAGGACGTTTTAGAATTATATCCGAATTTAACAGCAAAAGAACGTGAAAACGAAATTTGCAAAAAATATGGTGCTGTTTTCCTAATCGGCATCGGTGGAGTATTGGTTGATGGCAAAGCCCACGACGGGAGAGCTTCAGACTATGATGACTGGTCATCTGAAACGTCGACTGGATATAGAGGACTGAATGGCGATCTTCTTCTTTGGAATCCCGTTTTAAATAAAGCAATTGAAATTTCTTCCATGGGAATTCGAGTAGATAAAGAATCGCTTCTGCGCCAATTGCAAATTGCGGGCAATGAAGACCGAAAAAACTTGGATTGGCACAAAGCTTTGATTGATGGAAAATTACCTCAAACCATTGGTGGTGGAATTGGTCAATCTCGATTAGCTATGTTCCTGTTGCGAAAAAGACACATCGGGGAAGTTCAAAGTAGCGTTTGGAACTTTGACAAAGAAATTTATTCAAATGAAAATCAATTAAATATTCTATAAAATGCGAAACGAAAATATAGCTATACAAGGCTCCATTGCATCCTTTCATGATCAAGCAGCAAAAAAATTCTTCGGAAATGATATTAACATAATTGAATGTGGCTCTTTTCGAGAAGTCTGCGAAAGATTGTCTAAAAATCAGGTCGATTATGGAATCATTGCAATCGAAAATAAGGTTGCCGGCACAATTCTGTTGAACTACCAATTAATTGAGCATTATGTTTTAAATATTATAGGAGAAACTTATTTACCTGTTGAGTTGTTCCTTTTAGGAAATGAAGGAGTTACTCTGAATGATGTTCAAGAAATAATTTCCCATCCTATGGCGCTTGGACAATGCCAAGATTTTCTATCAGGTTTGGAAGACGTGAAAATTACAGAATATAAAGACACAGCGGAATCAGCCAAATTGATTATAAAAAATCAAGATAAACATGTAGCCGTCATTGCAGGAGGTTCTGTTGTCGAACATTATGGGTTAAATAAAATATCTGAGAACATCTGTGATGAAAAAGTCAATTTCACAAGATTTTATATCATGACTAAAGGAAATTACAATGTGGAGCATCCTAACAAGGCCTCGGTTAATTTAATTTCCCAAAGTGCGATTGGTTCATTGAGTGAAATCCTATTGGTTTTCAAAAAATACCAAATTAATTTAACTAAAATTCAAAGTGTTCCCATTCCGAACAATACTGAGCAATACATTTTTCATTTGGATTTGGAATTCACAGATCGAAATGATTTGGAATTGGCACTTGATGCAGTGAAAATTCTTGCACAACAATTAAAAGTTCTAGGAATTTATAGATCTGCAAAATTGATTGTTTAAAATGAACGATAATAAGAAAATTCTAATTTCGGGTCCGTGCAGTGCCGAAACAGAAAAACAACTCATTGATACAGCTGTTCAGTTAAAAAATACTGGTTTAGTTGATTATTTAAGAGCTGGCATTTGGAAGCCTCGCACCAATCCAGGTGGATACGAAGGTGCAGGTGTCAAAGGTTTATCGTGGCTTTTAAATGCAAAAAAAGAAACAGGACTCAAAACAGCTACTGAGGTTGCAACGGGAAAACACGTCGAGGATTCATTGAATTTTGAGGTGGACCTTCTTTGGATTGGCGCTCGCACTTCCGTTAATCCCTTCAGTGTTCAGCATGTTGCAGATGCCTTAAAGGGAACTAATGCCGTTGTTTATATTAAAAATCCTGTAAATCCGGATATTAAACTTTGGATTGGTGCATTGGAGCGCATCCAAAAAGCAGGGATTACGAATGTTGGTTTAATACATCGCGGTTTTTCTTTTTATGGAAATACAGAATTTCGAAACGCGCCTCTTTGGCAAATTCCAATCGAGATGAAGCGTCTTTTTCCTGAAATCCCCATGATTTGTGATCCTTCACACATTACAGGAGATCGCTCACGAATTTTCGAGATTTCTCAAAAAAGTTTGGATTTGGATTACGATGGTTTAATAATCGAATCGCATATTTCTCCGGATGACGCATGGACTGACAAAGCGCAACAAATTACACCTCAACAACTTAAAGTTGGTTATGAGAACTTAGTTTTAAAGTCTAAGTCTACTGATATACTTGATTTTCAATTGCAACTAGATGAATTGAGACAACAGATTAATTTTCATGATGATGAACTTCTTTCTCTCATTCGTTCCCGCATGAATATTGCTGAAAAAATTGGAGAATTGAAGAAAAATAATCAAGTTGGAATGAAATTCTTTTGAAAAGTATCGATAAAGGAACTAAACTGAATTTGAGTGAGGAATTTGTTCGTTCAATGATGGAGCTTCTTCATGTTGAAAGCATTCGATTACAAAATGAATTGAAAGAAGTACACGTTTAAGTTTTAATTTTGTTGATATAAAATGGAGCAATCAATTGGCGCGCTTAATAAAATAAAAGGATCTTTTCGAATTCCAGCATCCAAAAGTCATGGACAACGTGTTCTTGCTTGTTCATTTATCAATTTGAACCAAACGGTAATTCATAATTTGGGCGTTTCTGATGATGAACAAGGTTTATTGAATTTAATTTCAGATGCCGGCACAACCGTTATTTCTAAGGATGGAACGCTAATTGTTCGTGGTATTGAATTAATGGATAGATCTGAGCTTCATTTAAACTGCCGCGAATCGGGATTAGCATCAAGGATGATAACTCCAATTCTTGCAAATGCTAATTTCACCATTGAATTAAACGGACATGGTAGTTTGCTGAAACGACCAATGAATCAATTCGACAATATTTTGAATGAACTTGGCGTCAATTTTCAATCAAAGGATGGAAAGTTGCCTTTTCAAATTCATGGTCCTTTGAAACCACAAAATATCAAAATTGATGGTTCTCTAAGTTCTCAATTTGTAACTGGGTTGATTTTAGGTTTTGTCGCCTCGCCTTTTTTGAAAAATGAAATAATAGAAGTAGTAAACCCAACAAGTATTCCATACATAGAGCTTACTTTGGACGTATTGCGAAATTTTGGAGTTGAATTGAACTTTGAAAATAATAAAATTCAATTTGCGGGTCCATATACGTTGAAGGAAACTGAAATTGAAATCGAAGGAGATTGGAGTAGCGCTTCTTTCTTTTTAGTTGCAGCTGCAATTCTTGGCGATATTACTATTCATGGCTTAAACATTGAGTCGAAGCAAGCGGATCGAAAAATACTCGAAGCTTTGCAGGATTTTGGTGCGGAAATTTCAATTGAAAATGGAGTTCGAATTGTCAAGAAAGAATTCAATGCTTTTAATTTTGATGCGACACATTGTCCTGATTTGTTTCCACCTTTGGCTGTATTGGCATCATTTTCTCAAGGTGAATCCAAGATTAAAGGTGTTTCCAGATTAATTCATAAAGAAAGTAATCGAGCAGTTACGATTCAGTCGGAATTAACGAAGATGGGTGCTCAAATTTTAATTTCAGATGATGTGATGATTATTCAGGGAATTGAAAAAGCCAATGGAGCAAAAATAGATACGCATGGAGACCATCGTATTGCAATGGCTTGTGCAATCATGGCTTTAAAAGCGGACAAACCAACTGTAATTCAAAATTATGAGGTTGTCAATAAGTCTTTTCCAAGATTTTATGATTATTTAGAAAAATTGACTTAACTTTTTTTTTCAGACGAACTAGGCTAATGAATAGAGCATTCGAAAATCCTTCGGGCTTAAATGATAAAATCGTATGCTTTCAAAGTCAGATAAATTTTCCGCTTGCAAAAAGGAAATTGCTTCGTGATAATTTCCCTGATTCCAAGGCCCCAAACCAATGTTTTTCGCCTCTTTATTACGTGCAATCGTAATTATATCTTTTAATGACATAAGATGTGTGATTTCAACGCCCTTTGATCTGAAAAAATCAGCTGGTGTTCGAATTGGAGAATTATTGTTCCGAGGTAAGTTATGTATAGAGGTTAAACGTGATAATTGTCGATGTCAGATTCTGTAAAATAAGAATCGTGCATATGATTTAAAAAGGTTTTAAGTGTTTCGTTGGATGCTTGAAATTCAAATGAGTTATTAATTTCTGCCATTCTCAAATTTAGAAATTAATTGGATTAATTCTGTCCAATAAAGGTTTCCAATTCAACAATTTCTTTTTTTTCTTTGATTGAAGCTATCAGTCTTTCGTCGATTTCAATTTTTATTGTTTTTAATTTTTCAAATCTCCAAGCGCCAAAACCTGGCTCACATACACTAGTTACTTCTTTCGTTTTTTCGTCAATCCACTCAATATCAATGTTTTTTATTTCTTCTAAATAGAAACCTTTTTCAGAATATCCTCTGACAGTATACACTTTCCCAATTTCTGGTAACTTTATGAAAGTAATCCCTTCATAGAGATTAGTGTCATCGATAAATCGAATGGACTCCCCAATTTTTACATCAAATTTACTAAGCATATTTTTTTGTTCTTAAAACACGAAACGCGATAATTTCAAAAAATAACACCTGCTTAAAAGATTTAATAAAATGTTATAATTCCCGTTGAAATACGTTTACTAAGTGGTGAAAGAAAATTATATGGCAAATCTAAAATTTGATGTTTGCAGGATATTCATTGCTCAAAAAGAATCATATTATTATTTTATTCGAAACAATAAAGACGGAATTTATGATTCCAAAGGAATGGATCTGTCTTCATTGGTTTACTTTTTATTATTCAAATTAAGGTCATTTCGTCAAGACCATGCGGCATATGTTAGATTGTTGCAAAAAGGAGAATTCGATTTGCGAGAAAAGCCATACTTCGACGAGAATGAATTAATTGATTTGGTGAATGATTGCCTACATGATAAATTATTTCTATATAAAAATCGAACTGAAGAGATAGACTTGAGTCAATTGAATGAGTTTGATGAAATACAAACATTGTCATATGTTTCAAGATTTAATCCAAGAAGGAATTTTTACAATGGCTTCTGCACGGATGAATCAGGAATGAAAGACGTTTTACGAATTTTGACTCGAGAGATGAATTTTGATAATATTATGGAAAAGTTAATGGGTAATATTGAGAATTCAGATGGGCGAAAAAATATCGATCAACTCATCGAGATAGATGACCTAAAGTATTTAATTACCGGTCCTAATGGGGATTTGTGGTGTAATTTATTTATGAAAGTGAATTTGCCTGAATTTGATAAGTATCGAATTCTTTATCAGGCACAGCCATTTAAAATTTTTGAAAACAAAAAAAGTCTTGAAAGTATAGAATTAGTTCGATGCGCAATTGATGGCGTTAAGAACAATCACCAAAAAATGAAATCTCTATTTAGTAAGCTGCCGAAAGAAATGCAGGAAAATAATGATATTCTTAATTTCTATAATTGGCACAGAGAATGCACCTAATTTATTCACTTATTTAATTCCCAAATTTCTCAATAACCTGTTGCGTCACACCTGTATTCGAAAATCCTCCGTCGTGAAAAAGGTTCTGCATCGTAACATATTTCGTTAAATCTGAAAACATGCTTATGCAGTAATCTGCACAGGCAACTGCTGGGGCATTTCCAAGTGGCGACATTTGCTCGGAGAAATTGATGAATTCTGTAAATCCTTTAATTCCTTGACCAGCCGTTGTAACGGTTGGAGATTGAGAAATAGTGTTAACACGTACTTTGTTCTTGATTCCGTAATGATATCCAAATGAACGTGTTATCGACTCCAATAACGATTTTGCATCAGCCATGTCATTGTAGTCAGGAAAAATGCGTTGTGCCGCAATATACGTGAGAGCTACAACCGATCCCCATTCGTTAATAGCATCGTGCTTGTAAAGCGTTGCTAATGTTTTATGCAAAGAAATGGCAGATACGTCCATTGTTTGGTTGTAAAATTGGTAATTGCTTTCCGTATAATGTTTTCCTTTTCGAACATTTGGAGACATACCGATAGAATGCAAAACAAAATCAATTTTACCTCCAAGAATTTCCATTGATTTTGTAACCAAATTTTCAAGATCTTCAACGCTAGTGGCATCCGCAGGAATAATTTGACTTCCTGTCTTTTCAGCTAAACCATTAATTTCACCCATGCGCATAGCAATTGGAGCATTTGTCAAAACGAATTGCGCACCTTCTTCGTGGGCTCGTTCTGCAACTTTCCATGCGATTGATTGATCATTCAAAGCGCCAAAAATTATCCCTCTTTTTCCATTTAATAAGTTATTTGCCATCTTGTTTGTTTTGAACAAAAATATAAATAGTTGCCAAAACTAATTTTATTATTTTCATGAATGATTAACAATCCATTGTGAGATTCAAAAATTCTTCCCTCAGAATTAATTTCTCAAATACTTTCTCTCTGCCCAAAAAGTCCCGAAAGGAATTAATGAAGCCAGAAAAAGAATGAATCCTTTTTTAAACGACCACTTCAGATCAATCATTAAAACCAGAAGAATAATGCAATAAGCGATGAAAAGAACACCGTGAATGGATCCAACTACAAAATTAGGTTCCGGAATGTGATAAATTCGTTTCAATGGAACAGTTATTCCTAGCAAAAGATAAGAAATTCCTTCGGCGATAGCAAGCCATCGAAAGCGCTTGATTAATTTATTATTTTCCATTTTTTAATTGTTTTTCAAGTTCAAAAAGTATGTCGCGCAGTCTGGCTGCTTCAATGAAATCAAGTTCCTTGGCAGATTTTTCCATCGCCTTTCTTGTGAGTTTAACTTGGTTCCCCAGTTCCTTTGGATTTCCATACGAAATAGATGGTTCAGCCGCAATGGAAATCGTTTCAGTTTGCTCGTATTTAG
>VGML01000105.1 GCA_016866415.1 Bacteroidota bacterium
ATGATACTCGCTTGATTCGGTAGAGGATAATCATAGGTGCCACCTGCAGATATTAACATGTCAATTTCTTCCAACCTCAAATTTGATTTTTTTAAGGCGATTTCAGCAGCTCTAGCACCCATGTAACCATTCGATTCATGAGTTATGTAGTGACGGATTTTAACTCCAGAATATTTCTCGGACCAACCAAATGGAATTCCATGTTTTTTTTCAATGTCAAAGGAGTCCACCTCTGAGGGTAAATAATAACCCATTCCCAAAATTTTAAAAGGTCTATTTACTTTCATTTCTAATTCTTCTCAATTTGGTTGCTTTCTCGTGGAGCTTTTCCTTGACAAATTCAATTTCAATAGATTCTACTCGAAATTTCTCTAGTAATTGATTGATTGAAATTAAACATTTATCCTCTAACTCTTTATTATTACCAACAAAAACACTGAGTTTTTTGGTTGAAATTTGAACTACTGTGTAGTCAATAATTCGTTGATCAGCAAGAATTATTGCTTTTCGAAAGAAATCTGGGAAAATCTTTACCTGCGCTCCGTCAATAGAGTTGAAAACAAGAATATCATCTGATCTGCCTTCAATTGAATCGATAGCAAGAAATTTCGAACCACAAGAACATGTTTTTTTTTCGTGGATGATATCGTTTAGTTCATATCTTACGATGGGCTGACTAGATCTTTTCAGATCCGTAATTATAGGATGAAATCTAGTTTTTGATTGATCTAAATACTGCTTTTCGATGATTAAATAATCTTCATTGAAATGTAAAACGCCATTTTTGCAGGTTGTGGCTAATAGTCCTTCTGTACATTGATAAACTTGGTGAATAGTTTGCTGAAATATTCGTTGAATAAAATCGCGATCCTCAGGAGTTAAAACTTCTGCAACGGATATTATTTTTTTTGGTGAAATGGTCAGTTTTCCGATTTCTTTTTTTCTAGCAATTTCAATCAGTAAGCTAGGTTGTCCTACTAGTATATCAGGTTGATATTTTTGAACTTTTTCTAGTAATACTTCTAATGGTTCAAGTAAATCAAAAAATTGAAACATAAGGAGTTTTGATTGAACAGAGGAATATAGATTGCTGTTCGCTCTTAGGAAAAAGGCAACTTTACGTCTTTTAAATGAGAATCCAACAACACGGTCTAAAATACACGCTACCCATTGAACTCTTTCTTTCTTGGAAGCTAAGAAAACACCTCTATTACCAATTGTGCCAGAGGACAATCCAACTGTTATGCCATCGATCATAGGGGCAAAATCTCTTTCATTTTCAGCTCTCGTTGCTATTCGCAATGCCTCAGACAATTCAATCCCTATTGTGTTTATCTTGTCGAAATTACTCATGAAAATTTTCTTGTCAATGATTGGTAAATTAACTAAAGATGAATCATTCAGGATAAATGGTCGATAGAAAGGTGATTTTTTTAAAACTGATTGGAATTTTCTCCAGCGATAGTGTTGTAAAGATGCACTATGATTCCTGAAAAGAATACGTGTGAAACGCAATTTCAAAAATTCAATGAATATCCAGGATTTAAAGAACATCCCAATTAATATTTGTGCTTATTAATTTTTCATATGATGCCGAACAATGACTTGGGATAATTACGGTATCTGGATTTGAATGACTAAACTTTTTAATTTTCAATATACTTTCCTTGTAATCTTTCCAAGAATGAAAAAATAACCTGACGATTGGATTTGGTAACCGGTCATCCAGGTATGCTTCTTTGTGCCAAACTGCATCTGCCACCAGGAAATAGTTATTTTTTGATGTGCCTACTAATAAACCCATTTGACCCACAGCGTGTCCCGGAAGTGAAACAATTTCTATACTTTCATCTGAAAATAAATCATAGGTTTCGTTGAAGATAGGATGTTCTTTCTTTTTTGAAAAATCTTCAATGATTTTAACCCGTTGTTGAATATCCTTCGGAACCAAATTTTTCAGAATTCCTTTTGTGAATGCTAGCTTTTTTGGAATACGTAAAAATTGACTCAAAGCATTTTTAGAGCAATAAAATGTGGCATTGGGAAAATCGTTCATTCCACAAACGTGATCTGCATGAAAATGCGAAATAATTACATGTTTAATTTCCGAAGAATCGATGCCATTTTTTGCGAGTTGTGTTTTTACTTCATCAACCTCGTTTATTTCAACTTTGGTTAGATTGGCATAAATCCGATTTGGATAACTTCTTGTTTCATCATAAAAACGTTTGGTATAACCAGTGTCGAAAAGAATCAGTCCTTTCGATGAATGTTTGATTAAACCCCACAGAGCGTGAAATTTAATATTTTCCTTTTTCCCATTTTGAATGGAGTGGTTTTCCTTGGCCAGACAATAACCAGAAACACTCAGATGTAGATCAATTAGTTGCATGCTCTAAATACCATTTTACAAATTCATCCATTCCTTCCTCATTATTCATGATTGGCTTGTATTTCAATAGTTTTTTTGCTTTTGAAATATCCAAGGTTATTGTTTTTGCTAATGTTCCAACTCCATATTTTGTGAGTGCAGGTTCCTGGTTTCCATTGATTTTTGCTTTAATCTCCAATAATGATGCAATAAAATAAACCAATGAAAAAGGAATTTTTTTGGTTGGTGGATCTAATTTTAATTGAGTTAACATCCAGGAAATGGATTCCCATAACTTAATCGGTTCTCCGTTCGTGATATTATAAATTTCATTCAGGGCTTTATCTTCGGCAAAAAGAGAAAGACGAATAGCTTCGGCAACATTGACAACAGCCGTTAGATCGGCAAGATTTTCGCCATTTCCTATTATTTTCAGTCGACCTTCTTGATGTGCGCGAATTAGTCTTGGCATGATGACTGTATCGCCTCTTCCGATAAGGGCTCTCGGTCTTAAAATGACATAGGGCAATTGTGAATTAATAAGTTCTATTTCAGCCAATCTTTTTGTTAATGCATAGTCGTTTACCAAATTTTTTGGTAATGGGTCATCTTCTTTGACATCCATTTTGTCTAATAATTCAAAATACATACTTGGTGTCGAAATATGAATGAATTTTTTAAGTTGATTTTTCTTGGCTGCTGAAATCAGGTTTTTTTGTGTGATTAAATTTGCTTTTTCGAAATCGGTATAGGTTCCCCATGGAGACGAAAGTCCTGCAGCATGAACAACATGGGTGGCATTTAGAAGCAGTTTGAAGGCAAATTTTTCATCAGAAACATCACCCAAAAGATACTTTATTTTTTCATGTTTAAAAACTTGAATCTCATTTTTAATCTTGCGACCATTTGCAATAATTGAATGTATTCGATCATCATTTACAAGGTGTTCGAGAGTTCGTTGTCCCAAAAAACCAGTAGCTCCGGTTAAAACCAATTTCATTCGAATAAAAAATCAATTATGAAATCAAAGATAATAAACAGCTTGAGTAAATTAACAACTTCTTGTCCAGTATTGGACAAAACAAATTTGATTTTTACTGACAAATGAGTGTGTCATAAGAAGGAGAAAATCCAGCCCAAATACCTAAAGCCCCACCTATGATGTTTGTTGGGATATTTGTTGGGGTAGCAAATGGATTACCTCCCGAGTACATTTGGTTGTATTTTTTCTCAAAAAACGAGTATTCTTTTTTGCCTAATGTAGAAAATTTCACCACAATGGTATCTCCTTGAGCGTAATATCCTTTGTACTTGTCAGGTGTATTCGGGTCGTCCCAGAGCATTGGGTTTTCATAGGCAAATTCAAAACTGAGTCCGTTAAAAAAGCGATCATCGAAAAAGGGATTGAATGGCTTTGAAAACGTGGGATTTGAAATATATTTCACTTCCCATCTGTAGGCATTCCCATTCATATTAGGGTCTGACAAGTGCGCCCACGAAAAGCCATATCCGGGTAAATTATCTTCATTTTTCCAATAAATGGAATCCAGTGCAACAGGTTCAGGAATTCGAGTTTCAGCTGTATATTCTTTGGATTCAGCGATAACCTTTAAAGTATAGGTTTTTCCGGCCTCGCCAATCATTCCCAATGAAACATAAGCGCATAAATGGAGATTAACTAAAGAATCCGCAGGCACTCCAAACAAACCAGCAGCAATTTCTTCCGTTCCCGGAGGTAAGTTGTCTGTACAAAATTCAGTCAAAGTATCTGTATTTGTACCATCGGATATGGTAATTGTTGCTCCTGAAACAAATCCATTCAAATAGGCTTGTAAATTCGTCGACGCATAAATATCATTGGTTTTAGACAATAATACAATCGCTGGCATTCCTGTTTCGATGTTGCCATCAATTACCAATTGTTCTTTATAGCCAGGGATATCGATTTTTACTTCCTTCGTGCATGAAGAACCAAATAAAATCAACAAACAAAAATAGATGAGTCTCATTTTTTAAATTTCAAAATTCCACGTTACACTTGGTATGATTGGGAAAAGCGATACTTGTTTTACCGTTATCTTAAAATCTCCATTTAAAAATTTCCCATCATTATCAACATACAAGAAAAAAGGGTTTGCTCGATTGTAAACATTATAAATCGAAAAAGCCCAATTACTCTTTATTTTTTTCTTTACTTGAATTTCATTTCCTTGAGCATCTGTTTTGGTTTTGTAATCTTTGCTGTACCAATTCGCAGAAAGATCCAAACGATGGTAAGGTGCCATGCGAGTCGAATTTCGAGCGCCGTAATTAAATAACAAATTTTGTTCTTGCAAATACCACGAACTTGGCAATGTTAATGTATTTCCTGTGGCATAAATAAAACTAGTTGAAAAAGTCCAACGATCATTTAACTTATAAGTTCCTACAATACTTAGGTCATGTCTTCGGTCATATTTGGCAGGATATATATTTCCTTCGTTCAAATCAGGGAACTTGCGGTCTGTTTTTGCCCAAGTATATCCAATCCATCCTGTAAATTTTCCTACGGATTTTTTGATGAAAAATTCAACACCATAGGCCCAGCCTTTTCCATAGACGAGGAGGTTATCCGTGTTGTCATTTACTTCATCACCAGGAACAGCACCTTCCTTATATTCAATCATGTTATCCATTTCTTTATAGTATAGTTCAACCGAAGTTTCAAACATGTCATTCAAAAAATTTCGGAAATATCCGATAGAAGCTTGCCATCCAATTTCAGGTTTTGCTTTATCAGTTGAAGGATACCAAATATCCGTTGGTAGCGATACCGCACTCAAAGAGGTAAGATGGACATACTGATAATTATATGAATAACCCGTTTTAATCGAGCTTTTATCTGGCAACAAGAATCGAGCGGATAATCTCGGCTCTAAACCGTGATAAAATTTAATCACATCTCCTTTGGAGTAATTGATGGCTGTATCTGGAGTGCTTATTCCGTCTCCTTTGATATATCGTGTAAAAGGCCCTACGTGGTGATACATACTGTAGCGTAAACCAGCATTTATTTTAATCACATCATTCAATTCAAAATCGTCTAAAGCATAAAATGCGGTTTCATGAGCATACAACTTTTGAGCAGCCCCTGTGTTGAATACAACGCTGTCTGTTTGAGCCGAAACACTCGTTGGAGTGAATGTGTGATAGATGTAGTCAGCTCCCCATTTTATGCTGTGCCTCGAATTTGGGAAATAGGAAAAATCTACTTTCGTTCCAACATCTCGAACGCCCGAAAAGAGTTCAAAGCGAAATTCATCTTGTTTTGAACCGAAACTAAATTGATAGTCGGAAAACGTAGAAGTTAAATTCATGAACAATTTATTCGAAAACAGGTGATTCCATCTCAAGGCTGCAATACCATTTCCCCAGGGCATTTTAGCGTTGAATCCACCTTCTCGGTCCTCGAAATTAAAAACATCCTTGCCGTAATATCCACTCAAGAAGATTCGGTCTTTATCGGTAATTTTATAATTAAACTTGGCATTGAAATCGTAGAAAAAATAACTTGAGCCAGCAAATGGGGATGTGTCGGGAATTGCCGCTTTCATAATCAAATCTATGTATGTTCTTCGTCCGGATATGATAAAAGATCCTTTGTCTTTTTTCAAAGGGCCTTCGACGGTTAATCGAGAAGATATGGCACCCAAACCACCTTTAACCTTAAAATTCTTATTGTTTCCTTCATTCATGTTTACCTCCAAAACGGATGACATTCTTCCTCCGTAGTTTGCAGGCATTCCACCTTTTATTAAATTGACACTTTTGACTGCGTCTGCGTTGAAAACAGAGAAAAATCCAAAAAGATGAGCGGCATTATAAACAACACCTTCGTCTAACAACACCAAGTTTTGATCAGGACCACCACCTCGTACGTAAAATCCTTGTCCTCCTTCAGAAACAGAGGATACCCCAGGTAATAATTGAATGGTTTTGATAACATCAACTTCGCCCATAAAGGCAGGAAGCGTTTTTATTTTTTCAATATCTAACTCGATTTGACCCATTTGGGTAGAATTCACATTCTCACCCTTTTTGGCGTTGATTACGATTTCTTTTAAATCCTTCACATTTGTACCCAATTCAATATCTAGACGGACATCTTGGGTCAAGTCAATTTCTCGTGATTCCAGTGGATACAAGGTAGATCGAAATTCAATTGTATATTTTCCTGAATTAACGGTTAATGAGTAAAATCCATAATTGTTAGTAACCGCACCTTGGTTTGTGGATGCAATGTAAACCTTTACTCCAATTAATGCCTCACCATTTTTACTATCTGTTACATAACCGCTCAACGTAGATTTGGTTTGGGCTGTTATAGCGAATACAGTAAATATGGAAAAAACAATAAGGAATAATTTCATAGTTTACAATAGAGCGCAAAGCTACAAACAACTCAAATTTAAAATGGTTTAAAGTCAAAGTTTTTTTAAAAAATTATTTGAGTAATTTTTATCAAAAACACTTGTCAATAATCAAACTATTACTACTTTTGTCGCGGAGAGTTGGCAGAGTGGTCGATTGCGGCGGTCTTGAAAACCGTTGAACCGCGAGGTTCCGGGGGTTCGAATCCCTCACTCTCCGCTGAAAAGATTTCAAAAGAAACCAAAACC
>VGML01000106.1 GCA_016866415.1 Bacteroidota bacterium
CCATTATTACTCATTTTGCATCCATGAAGAAGGATTCTCACGCCAACTTTGTAAATGAGTCAAATCATTCTCATTGATGTAATTGGATTTCAAAGCTTGTTCAATTAATACAGAATAATCTGTTAAGGTAATGAATGGGCAACCTGCTTTTTTGAAACTTTCTTGAGCCACTTTAAATCCATATGTAAATATAGCAGCCAGACCCCGAACTTCCAACCCTGCTTCTTTCAAAGATTCAACAGCTTTTAGACTGCTTCCTCCTGTTGAAATCAAATCTTCAATCACAACAACGCGCTGACCTTCTTCATAAGCGCCTTCAACTAAATTCCCCATGCCATGTTCTTTAGCGGAACTACGAACGTAAATAAACGGCAAACCGAGTTCTTGAGCAATCAAAACACCTTGCGGAATTCCACCAGTTGCCACCCCTGCTATGATATCTGGTTTTCCAAACTTCTTTACAATATATTCTGCAAACGCTTGCCGAATGTGCGTTCTAGCAGACGGGTAAGATAATGTAACTCTATTATCACAATAAATTGGTGATTTCCATCCCGAAGCCCATGTAAAAGGATTGTTTGGTTGTAATTTAACCGCTTTCACCTGTAATAGTATTTCTGCAATTTTGAAAGCGCTATCTTTGTTCTCAATCATGGCGCAAAAATATAAAGTTTTCATTGAAGAGAAGTCAATTATTTTCACGGATGTTGAATTAAGTAGTATTCCGAATATGAATTTGTATCCATGTAAAGACTATCAATCACTTCATTACGAAATAAATCAGATAAATCAGATTTTTACTGAAAATCCATCAGAAAAAATGTTTGATTTCTTTCAGAACTTTAAATTTATTGAAGCTGCAGGAGGAATTGTTCAAAACGACAACCAATTCCTTTTCATTAAAAGAAATGGGTGTTGGGACATACCGAAAGGAAAAATAGAAAAAAATGAATCCCCTGAATCAGCCGCAATTCGGGAAATAAAGGAAGAATGTGGTTTAATTGGAGAATTAGCTATTAGAAGAAAACTGAACGATACCTTTCACACTTATGAATTCAAGAACAAATCTGTTTTAAAGAAAACACATTGGTATATTCTAGATTTCACGGGTGATTTATCGACAAAACCTCAATTGGAGGAAGGGATAAGTGAAGTTACTTGGATGACAAAAGACAAATTTCAATTCATTAAATCCCACACGTATTCCTCTGTAATCGATGTTTTAGATTGTTTTGAAAATTCTTAATTTTCTGTTAAAGAAATTGTCAATTAAAAAATAAGTTTTACTATTGTTTAAAATTGATAACAAATGAAACACGCTATTCTTTCTTTCGCTTTAATTATCGCAGGAGCAATATTTGGTCAAAACGCAGAAAAAAAATCAAAAGCTGCTAAACCGACGTTAAAATTTACAACTCTTGAAATCGTTCGCGATTCAATTCCTTACGACTCAAAGGACTTGTTTATTTTCGAATTTAAAAACAATTCAAAAAAGCCTGCAACTATTCAAGGTGTTCAAACCAGTTGTGGCTGCACCGCAGCTGAGAAACCAACTGAAGCAGTTAAACCTGGTAAAAAAGGAAAAATCAGTGTTTCTTACGACACAAAACGAGTTGGTCAATTCACGAAAACGATTACTGTAACTTCGGATGTTTCTGAACCAATTGTTTTGACAATTAGAGGAACTGTTTTACCTCAAAAAGAGGAGCCAGTAAAAAACTAAATAGTTAATTTAACTAGTTTTGAAAGCGTCCTTGTGGCGCTTTTTCTTTTTATAAGATTTTGAAAATCGGTTCCGATTCAATTTTTTATCTTTGCAAACCAAATTCAAAACATGGAAATCCCAAAAACATACGAGCCTGGAAAGGCGGAAGAAAAATGGTATCAACATTGGTTAACTAAAAATTACTTTCATTCCACACCGGATGAACGTGAGCCATACACCATTGTCATTCCACCTCCAAACGTAACAGGCGTTCTACACATGGGACATATGTTGAATAATACGATTCAAGATGTTTTGATTCGTCGCGCTCGAATGCTTGGTAAAAATGCATGTTGGGTTCCAGGAACCGATCACGCTTCCATTGCGACAGAAGCGAAAGTGGTTCAGAAATTACGTCAAGAAGGAATAAAAAAATCTGATTTAACTCGTGACGAATTCCTAAAACATGCTTTTGAATGGAAGGATAAACATGGTGGAATCATCTTGGAACAATTAAAAAAATTGGGTGCCTCTTGTGATTGGGAACGAACACATTTCACCATGGATTCAGAATATTCTGATTCTGTAATAAATGTTTTTATTGACCTTTTCAAAAAAGGAAAAATTTATCGTGGAGTTCGCATGGTGAATTGGGATCCGGAGGCATTGACTGCCGTTTCTGACGAGGAAGTTTTATACAAAGAAGTTAATTCTCGCTTGTTTTTTGTGCGATACAAAGTTGCAGGAACAGATGATGAATGGTTGACAATTGCAACAACACGTCCTGAAACAATTTTGGGTGATACTGCTATATGCGTTAACCCAAATGATGTTCGCTATAAGCATTTACACGGAAAAACGGCTATTGTTCCGCTTTCAAACCGTGAAGTTCCGATTATTGCTGATGAGTATGTTGAAATGGAATTTGGTACTGGTTGTTTGAAAGTTACTCCTGCGCATGACATAAACGATTACGAATTAGGGAAAAAATTCAATTTAGCGACAATTGATTTGTTCAACGACAATGGAACATTGAACGCTCATGGCTTGCATTACGAAGGAAAAGATCGTTTTGAAGTTCGAAAAGAAATCGAAAGGGAGCTGAACGACAAAGGATATCTGGTTAAAACAGAGGATCACATCAATAAAGTTGGTTTTTCTGAACGAACTAATGCTGTCATTGAACCGAAATTGTCATTGCAGTGGTTTGTTTCCATGAAAGAATTGGCTCAACCTGCTTTGGATAATGTGATGAATGGAAATATTCAGTTTCATCCTGAGAAATTTAAAAATACCTACCGCCATTGGATGGAAAATATCAAGGATTGGTGTATTTCTCGTCAGTTGTGGTGGGGACATCGTATTCCTGCTTGGTATTTTGGTCAAGGAGCAAATGATTACGTTGTTGCCAAAACAGCAGAAGAAGCACTATTATTTGCGAAAGAAAAAAGTGGAAAAGACATTTCGTTAACGGATTTAAGACAAGATGAAGATGTTTTGGATACCTGGTTTTCAAGTTGGTTGTGGCCCATTTCTGTTTTTAACGGTTTGACAAGACCAGGGAATGAAGAAATAAAGTATTATTACCCAACAAACGACTTAGTTACTGCGCCTGAAATCATGTTTTTCTGGGTGGCACGAATGATAATTGCGGGATACGAATATTTGGGAGATTTACCTTTCAAAAATGTCTATTACACCGGAATAGTGCGCGATAAGCTCGGTCGTAAAATGTCTAAATCATTAGGTAATTCTCCCGATCCGATTGATTTAATTGAAAAATACGGTGCTGATGGCGTTCGTGTTGGAATTTTAATTTCTTCACCGGCAGGAAACGATTTACCGTTTGATAGTTCTCAATGCGAGCAAGGGCGTAATTTCACGAATAAAGTTTGGAATGCCTATCGTTTGGTTAGCGCATGGGAAATAAAAGAAATGGAACAGCCAAAATCATCGATAATGGCAATTGAATGGTTTGAAAATAGGTTCCAAACGGTACTGGCTGAAATCAATGATTTGTTTGATAAGTTCCGAATTTCAGAAGCGTTGATGGCGATTTACAAACTCGTTTGGGATGATTTCTGTTCATGGTATTTGGAAATGATTAAGCCGGGTTACGAGCAACCTATTGATTCAAAAACGTTGGAAACAACCAAGGACTTCTTTGAGAATTTATTAAAATTAATGCATCCGTTTACGCCTTTTGTAGCTGAAGAATTATGGCATCAATTGCGAACTAGACAAGCAGGTGATGACATCATCATTGCTCAATGGCCTGAGGTTCAAACTGCAAATTCAGAGATATTAGCAAAGTTCACCCTGGCAGAAGAAATTATTACAAACATTCGTAACGTAAGAAAGAACAACAACATCGCGAATAAAGTAAAGCTTGAAATATTTGTCCGAAAAAATAAAGAGACAGATACATCTTTCGATGCTGTGATTGTAAAAATGGGCAATTTGTCGGTGATGGAATACGTTTCTGAAAAGGTAAATAACGCCAATTCATTTATTGTGGATGGAAATGAATACTTTATTCCATTTGGTGATTCGATTGACGTTGAAGCAGAAAAAGCAAAAATCACCGAAGAACTTACCTACACAAAAGGCTTTTTGAAAAGCGTTCAAGGAAAGTTGAAAAACGAACGATTTGTAGCAGGTGCGCCTGAACAAGTAGTAGCCGTAGAGCGTAAAAAAGAGGCTGATGCTTTGGCTAAAATTGCCTTGTTGGAGGAGAAATTAGCTTCGCTTGGGTAGTTTAGAATTGAAAATGCAGAATATATAATTCTACATTTTCAATTTTTCATTTTACATTAAAAAACCTAAGCGTCTATCTTCGCGTATTTCGCATTTTTCTCAATGAATTCTCTACGAGGTGGAACATCATCTCCCATTAACATTGAGAAAATTTGATCGCATTCAGCGGCGTTTTCAATCGTTACTTGACGAAGTGTTCTACTTTCTGGGTTCATAGTGGTTTCCCAAAGCTGTTCTGCGTTCATTTCTCCAAGACCTTTGTAACGTTGAACATTTACTGAAGATTCGCTTCCTCCACCTTTCAATTCGTTAATCAAACGATCGCGTTGATCTTCATTCCAAGCATATTCGGATTTATTTCCTTTTTTCACTTGGTATAATGGCGGAGTTGCAATGTAAATGTATCCGTTCTCGATAAGTTCTTTCATGAAACGGAAGAAGAACGTCAAAATCAAGGTTTCAATGTGCGAACCATCCACGTCGGCATCACACATGATGATGATTTTGTGATATCTCAATTTTTCTAAGTTCAAAGCTTTGGAATCTTCTTCTGTTCCGATGCGAACACCAAGAGCTGTATAGATATTTTTTATTTCTTCGTTTTCAAAAATTTTGTGTTGCATTGCTTTCTCAACATTCAAAATCTTACCTCGAAGCGGCATAATTGCTTGAAAATGTCTGTCTCGACCTTGTTTCGCTGTTCCACCCGCTGAATCTCCCTCAACGAAGTAAATCTCGCAAGCAGCAGGATCTTTTTCGGAGCAATCCGCAAGTTTGCCTGGCAAACCTGAACCCGTCAAGACATTTTTACGCTGAACCATTTCACGCGCCTTTCTTGCAGCATGACGTGCACGAGCAGCCAAAATCACTTTTTCAACGATCAATCGCGCTTCATTCGGGTGTTCTTCCAAATAAGCAGACAACATTTCAGAAACAGCCTGACTTACAGGTGCTGTAACTTCTCTGTTTCCTAATTTCGTTTTAGTCTGTCCTTCGAATTGCGGCTCTTGAACTTTAACTGAAACAACAGCTGTCAATCCTTCACGGAAATCGTCACCATCAATTTCAATTTTTTCTTTTGCCAACATTCCTGAGTCAGTCGCATATTTTTTCAATGTATTTGTCAAACCTCTTCTGAAACCTGACAAATGCGTTCCACCTTCGTGCGTATTGATGTTGTTTACATATGCTTGAATATTCTCTGTATAGGAAGTATTGTAGGTCAAGGCAACCTCAACCGGAATATTTTCTCGTTCCCCTTCAAAATAAATTACGTCTGAAATCAGGGCTTCACGATTACGATCCAAATATTGAGCAAATTCACGCAATCCACCTTCAGAATAATAGGTTGTTTTTGGAGATTCACCGTTATCGTCAACTGATCTTAAATCTGTAAGTGTAATCGTAATTCCTTTGTTCAAGAAAGCTAACTCACGCATACGCGCGGCCAACGTATCAAAATTATATTCAGTTGATTCGAAAATAGTTCCATCCGGCTTAAACGTTACCTCAGTTCCTGTTTCATCTGATTCACCAACAACTTTTACGTCATAAAGTGGTTTACCAATACTATATTCCTGTTGAAAGATTTTCCCTTCTCGACGAACAGTTGCCTTTAGAGCTATTGACAACGCATTCACACAAGAAACACCAACTCCGTGCAATCCTCCTGATACCTTGTAGGTATCTTTATCGAATTTACCTCCGGCATGAAGAACGGTCATAACAACTTCCAAAGCAGACTTTTTTTCCTTTGAGTGCATTGCTGTTGGTATTCCACGACCATTATCCTTTACAGTGATGGAATTATCTTCATTAATAAAAACATGGATTGTGTTACAATAACCTGCAAGAGCCTCATCGATTGAGTTGTCAACCACCTCATAAACCAAGTGATGAAGACCTTTAACTCCAACATCACCGATATACATCGCGGGACGTTTTCTAACCGCCTCTAAACCTTCTAATACTTGGATGTTATCCGCTGAATAATTGTCTCTTTTTTCTTCTTCTGACATTGCTCAATAGTTTGCTTTCAAAACATTTTGAAAGGATTCCAAAGATACGAATTAAGAAAACAGAGAAAATGCAAAAGGGCAGCTTGAAAGCCTTAATTTATCAACAAAATGTTAATATTTTGTCTTATTTTTCAATCCACTCAATGATGGATTTATCATCTGGTTGAGTTCGAGGTGAAATGACTTGTTCTAACTCACCTCTTTCATTCAGTAAATACTTTTGAAAATTCCATTGAACCTCGTTGTCCTCCAAACCATTTTTATCCTTCGAAGTTAGAAATTGGTAAACCGGATGCATATCTTTTCCTTTCACCGAAATTTTGGACATCATTGGAAAAGTAACACCATAATTTTTCTGACAAAATGTAGCGATTTCCTCATTTGAACCTGGTTCTTGACCCATGAAATTATTTGCAGGAAATCCAACAATTACAAAATTCTTTGATTCGTATTTCTTATACAAAGCTTCCAATTTCTCATACTGCGGTGTCAAACCACATTTAGACGCTGTATTCACAACCATCACTTTCTTTCCTTTCAAT
>VGML01000107.1 GCA_016866415.1 Bacteroidota bacterium
ACGGTAGCATTAAAAAATTGATTTAGATTTGAATTACTCCCAAGAAGTTGGCTTTGAAAAAGCTTGCCATTTTCAGCATCTTTAAAAAACCATTGATCAGATGGAATTGCAAATCCTTGTTTCCTCCGGTAAATAAACTCGTTATTGAAATCTTTCGAAAGAATTTTCTTTAGAATAATTTTCCCGTGTTTTTCTTCATTCACTAAAAGATTTTTTTCTCTGAAAGGGAGTTGTTGAACTATATTAGCAAGTTCAATATCAATTAATGGAGGTCTTGTTTCTAAGCTATTAGCCATTGAAGTAATATCAACTTTTTGAAGGATATCGTTCGGTAAATACGTGTGAAGATCGATAAATTGGGCATACGACAATTTATCATACTTCAAGGCAACCTTAT
Source organism: Bacteroidota bacterium (assembly GCA_016866415.1). Lineage (GTDB taxonomy): Bacteria > Bacteroidota > Bacteroidia > Flavobacteriales_D > Crocinitomicaceae > UBA952. The sequence goes on from VGML01000107.1 coordinate 398, forward strand.
GGCTTTGATCAAAAGAAAAAATTGATGAAGTAACAGAGTTTTTAAACTCATTCCTCCAAAGTTTATGTCTTAATTCATATTTAGAATAAGCCATTAAATTAATCCACTCTTGCAAATTATTTAAAGAGTAATTATTCTTGATGTATTGTTTTGCTGTACCTACTAAAAATCTTGGTATTCCAAGATGTTGATTTAATCTTCTTTTTTCGTTGATTATTTTTTTTACACTATTCGAAATCCAGGAATTATAAGAGTGATATCCACCAAACATTTCATCACCACCATCCCCGGTTAATGCCATTGTCACTTCCCTTCTAGCCAATCTAGATACAAACCAAGTAGGAATAGCAGATGAATCTCCAAATGGTTCGCCAAAGTGATTATTAATTAAATTTGGAAGTATATTGAGTCCATTTTCGGTTACTTTTTCAGATATTAACTCAATCCCAATTTTTTTAGCGGCCGTTTCCGCATATTTAAGTTCACTGTATTTTTCTTCATGAAAGCCGATTGAAAAAGCTTTTAATGGACGATCTAAAATTTTAGACATTTTTAATGCCACTAATGTAGAGTCTATACCTCCTGAAAGAAAAACACCAAATGGCACATCACTGATTAGTTGTGAATTTACCGAATCAGTGATTAAATCATCTGTTTTTCGCAACCATTCTTCTGAGGATAATTTATTATTTGGCTTGAAGTTTATACTGTAATATTTCTCTTTTTCAATAATATTACCATTAATATCAACGCGTAAATAATGTCCCGGGGGTAGTTTAAAAACATCTTTATATATGGTATCCGGTGCAGGTATATATTGCAGTGTTAAATATATATCTAAAGATTTTAAAGAACCAATTAAAGGTGTTTCTTTTAAAGTAGTGACTGCTTTGATTTCAGACGAAAAAGCAAAATAATTTTTTGTTTTTCTGTACACAAGAGGCTTAATTCCAAATTGATCCCTTGCAAGAAAAACAATATTGTTAATCTTATCATGAATTGCAAATGCAAACATACCTCGAAATCTATTCAAGCATTCTTTTCCCCACTCCTTGTATGCATATAATATAACTTCTGTATCTGAGCTGGTTAAAAATTGGTGTCCTTTGTTTTGAAGTTCCGCTTTTAATGTAAGATAATTATAAAGTTCTCCATTATATGTTATATGATAATTATTATCTGAGGTAGACATGGGTTGTTTTCCGGATTCAATATCAATAATAGCTAGCCTTCTGTGACCAAATCCCACATTGTCACATAAATAATATCCTTCCCCATCAGGGCCTCGATGAACTTGTGAGTTGTTCATTAACTCTAGCTCATTTCTTTCAACTGCTCGATTATTTCTAATTAGACCAACGATTCCGCACATAAATTATCTTTTTATAATTGCAACCAAATGAGGTGCTTTTATGGATGAAATATCACTTTTTACTTCTTTTCTTTGTAATACATATTTTCTCACAAAAGCAGCCATTGAGGCTAAAAAAGACTTTTTTTCAACTTTTGTGGCTTTATGAAAAAAAGTCGTGAAAATCTTTTCTTTTTTAAATCCGAAATTCGTTATTGCTTTTTCTAAACTTGAAGTATTCCAACTTTTAACGTGTTGCCATCTGTGAAATACCGAATGGCATCCAGGACATAAAACTTTATTTTCATCCAGATTCTCATCATTTGGAGTAGTAATGACTATTATCCCATCTTCGGATAACAATTTTTTAAAATTCTGAAATGTTAAATCAAGATAATGGTCATTTACATGTTCAATCATTTCAATGCAAAAAATCACATCATACTTCTCCTCAATCGACATAATATCGTCAATGTAATAAACGCCTTTAAAATTATTTTCATTTTTAAATTGACTATTAACTAATTCAATAGAGTCATGTGAGAAATCTGTACCTGTTACCTCAAAATTATTTTTTATTAAATGTGGAATTAGAAGTCCTATTCCTGTTCCATAATCTAAAACAGTTTTTTTTCCTTGTAAGTGGGGGCTAATCTCGTCTACTATTCTTTCTCCATATGTATAAGTAAAGTATTTTTCAGGGAATTGAGATTCGTAATCCCAAAAATTCTTAACCTGTTCATCAGTCCATTCAATTATTCTTTTTTCCATTTTATTAGTCTATTTTCCAATTACATTTAATAGCGAGTATTCCTGATCTTCCTCCAGAAGTTTTATTAATTAAACTGTTAGTTTCAATGGGCTTCAATCTTATTTCTTCATTAACATCATAATGTATAAATGACCCTGAAATATGATCCCATAAAATCAATTTAAGGCTATAGCTCATTGAAGTTAGGAGGTCATCAGGAAGCTCAACTAAGGCCGAGTATTTGCCTTTATCTAAAGATTTACTAATTCCACAATCCTCAGGTGCAGATGAAAAAATCACTTGTCCATAACTATCTAAGAGTGCTAAATGTAAATTTAAACTCGCGAGCTTTTCTTTAATTTCATATTGAAATTGTACCTTTAAATTGCCGGAAGTAGTAATATCTAATCGATCATCCTGATAAATCTTTACAGAAGTAAAATATGCTTTACTATCTGTTTTATCTGTTCTTTCCCAATAATATTGATTTAATTCACTAGAATTCAAATATTTCGAGATTCCATCACTTACAGACCCCGTAAACTCTAGTTTTCCATGATTCATTAGAAAGCATCTTGAGCATAATTTTTCCACAACAGCCAAATTATGACTTACAAAGAGTACTGTTCTTCCTTCTGCCAATGAAACATCTTTCATTTTACCAACTGCTTTTTTCTGAAATTCGGCATCCCCAACAGCTAATACTTCATCAACAATCAAAATTTCTGGTTCAAGAAAAGCCGCTACTGCAAATCCGAGACGCACTTGCATTCCCGAGCTAAAACGCTTTATAGGCGTATCGATATACTTCCCTATTCCTGCAAAGTCAATTATTTCATCTAATTTACGTGTAATTTCATGCCTTTGCATTCCCATTATTGACCCATTCAAGTAGATGTTTTGCCTAGCAGTCATTTCAGGGTGCATTCCTGTTCCCACCTCCAATAAAGAAGCAATACGCCCTTTAATTTTTATGTCTCCTGAACTTGGAGAGGTGATCTGTGATAGAATCTTTAGTAAGGTACTTTTTCCCGCTCCATTTTTTCCAATGATACCCAACACTTCTCCTTGCTCTACACTAAAATTAATGTCCTTCAAGGCGTATACTGTTCCACTTTCAGTTTTTTGCGTGCGGTCGTTCAATTCAGCTAACGTAGCGTAAGGATCAGGTTTGCCTCGGAGTCTAGCCCAAGTTCGGTTGAGATCCTTGGATAAGGTTCCTGTACCGACCAAGCCGAGATCGTAAGTTTTGGAGAGGTTTTCTACTTGGATTACTTTCATGTTGAGGGTTGAGGTTTATGCCTTAATCTTAGTCCTTAAATTAAACTGTATCCATAAAATTCTTTTCTACTTGATTAAAAATCAAGACTCCAAAAATTAAAACAATAATGGCGCTTAATGCAGAATATCCAATATTAATCCATTCAAAGCTACCAGCACCTACAAACATGTAATTGAAGGAGTCAATGAGGTAACCTAAAGGATTATACTTTGCAAATGGGATTAAATTGGCAGGTAATTTCTCAACAAAAAGCACGTATGATGTGGCAATTCCTGGTGTAACATATTTAAAAAGAGGAACAGCGAAATCAATTAGAAACTTTAAGTCACGATACTTTGTGGTTAAAGAAGAAACTAACAATCCAAAGCCCATGGCAAAAATCATAATGATAATGAGCAAAATAGGAAAAAATACTATTTCCCATCGCATGCTCAAGTGTCCAGTATTGAAGTAGTAATAAGCAATAGCAATAAGTAGCAATAGTAATTGTACCCCAAATTTTAATAAACCTGATATCAAGACAGTCAATGGCATAATCAGTCTCGGAAAATAAACCTTCCCAAAGATGGCTTGATTCTCCACAAAGGTTGCCGCAGTTTTGGTAAAGGTATCCTGAAAATACTGCCAAAGAATAGGTCCGGCTAAGTAAAATAGAAATCCTGGAACTCCTTCTGGCCCTAATCCCGCGAGGCTGCCAAATACAAAAAAGTTTATTGCAGCAGTAAAAATCGGTTGTATAAAAAACCAAATTGGTCCAAGAATCGTTTGTCGATAATAAGTTACAAAATCTCTGTAAACAAACATTCGCAACAAATCACGATAACGCCAAATAGCTTTAAAATCTATCTCGAATAGTGATCGTTTTGGTTTAATTATAAGATCCCAGTTTTCTTTCATATTTGAGGGTTGGGCGTTGAGAGTTAATTTATAATTGAAAATGTAAAATCAAAAATGTGTTTTATTTCGGTTTTGAATTTTAACTCAAATTTTATTTAACTAAGAATTTAATAAGGTATCTTACTGTTTTAATGGCTTAAATTCAGTAATTAATTCTCAAGGGCTTCAACAACTTCAATTTTTGTAGCACCTATATTACCACTCTCTAAAGCAGGAGATGAATAAACATTATTCCAATCATTATCCATGGCTAATTGATGCAATATGGTTCTGTAAATTTGATAGGTGTTACCAATGAAATCGGTTCCATTATATCCTTTGCTGGCATTATCCTCTAAATCGGGTAACAAAACTCTTTTTACTTGCTTCAATAAATTTTCAACTTCTTTGCGTCTTTTCATTTGTTCATCAAACGGCAAACCTTTCAACATCTCCTCGATAGTATACCTCATTTCGCATTGACCCGCTGAAAATCTTGAAACATCTTCTAGGCAATCTGCAACTAATCTCATTTGTTGCTCTGATAACTCAATTTTATATTTTTTCATATTGAAAGTAGAAGTCAGAATTAATTTTTTAAATAATCTTCGACTTGTTGTTTTATAAATTGCTTGGTATTCGTCCAATTAAAAGCGGTGAACATTTCGGGTTCAACTTCTAGATCGGCATCTGCGAAATAGAGCATGCTTTTCAATGCCATAAATTCTGATTCCTGTTGGTATTTTAATTTATAGAAATCTACTATTTGATGTAAGTTAAACTCCTTTAAAATCAATTCGATGTCAATAAAATCTTTTTTACTTCCTCTTCCTGCAATTGCATTCAGTTTCATTGCTGCTACATCCTCTACAGCTGCCATTCGAATAGTGTCAATCACCTTCGGTTCTTTTAACCAAGGATAATTATAGTTCACAAAATCAATCTTAATACCATTCACAATGTAAATGTTGATTTGCTTTTGTTTTGAGATAATTTGAACATCCGTGCTGAATTCATTTAATAATTGAAATGTATCTACTTTTTCGAGGTCAATTACTCCAAACAAATCGATGTCAATTGATTTTCTGTGACCATATTGTAACGCCAAATCTGTTCCACCAACTAATCTCATTTCACTTAACTCATTTCGAGTCATGCAAAATTTTAATAGTTCCAATAATTCGCTGCTGACTGTTTTGTAGTGTAGCATCTAAATTTTTCTAAAGGAATGGAAAACAAGTTACTGACAAAATGTAAGGAAATATCATCTAAAAATCGGATTTCCAATAACGTTTCTTTTATTTTTTCAACTCCGTACAACTTCACCAACGTTTGCCAATCCTTGAAATAACCATATTGCAAAACACGCCCTATTAAAAATTGACTATGCTCATCTATTTGAATTTTTGAGCTGTCTACGTCCCAGAATAAATGCGTGGAGAAGATTTTGATTGGGTTCATTTTGAGGGTTGAGGTTGAGGGCTAAGACTGAGGTTTGAGGGCTGAAAGCACTGACCGACTGTTAAGGAGCGTCATGTGTTGAGACTGAGGGTTGAGGCGCTCTTAGACCTTAACCTTAAGCCTTAGACCTTAATTAAACTGTGTCCATAAAACTTTTCTCGACTTGGTTGAAGATGATGATTCCTAAAAACAAAACGCCGAAACTAAAAATGCTGGTATAAACCAATCCGCTCCAATCGAAAGAACCGATGCTGAAAAAGGCATAGCGAAAACTTTCCATGATGGGCGTTAGTGGGTTCATGCTTATTATGGTGTGTAGTTTCCCTCCGGTGTAGCTCAAGGGATAAATGATAGGTGTCGCATACATCAAGAGTTGAATTCCGAAAGTCAACAAGAAACTTAAATCACGGTATTTGGTTGTGAGTGCTGAGAAGATTATCCCTAAACCTAGTCCCATAACGGCCATTAAAATTATTAAGTATGGTAAAATAAGAATATACATATTCACGTTTACTTGAATGTCTTTGGTAAAAATCTGATAAACCATAATTGCCAAGAAAAGCAGAACCTGTATACCTAACTTGATGAGGTTCGAGATCACAATTGAAATTGGTGTTGCCAAGCGTGGGAAATAGACTTTTCCAAAAATTCCGGCATTCGCTACAAAGGTATTGGAGGTTTTATTGAAGCAATCTGAGAAGTAGTTCCAAAGCGTAATTCCAGAAAGGTAGAACAAAATCGGGTCAATGTTATCTGTTGGTATCTTTGCAATTTGATTGAAAATAAAGAAAAAGGTCAGCGTAGTAAATAAGGGCTGTATAAAAAGCCAAATTGGTCCAAGGATCGTTTGCTTATACTGCGAAA
>VGML01000108.1 GCA_016866415.1 Bacteroidota bacterium
CTGTTGAACTTGAAAAAGGATTCTATGATGATTTTGAATTCGATTTTGGCTGGACGGTAATTGCGAATGCAGAGACAGGAAATTGGGAACGCGGAATTCCAAAACCGACAAATGCAACAGTTCCAGCTACAGATGCCGATTATGATTGTGGGAATTTTGCTTATGTAACGGGCAATAACCCAAACCTCGATCCCGATTTTGATGATGTCGATAATGGTTATACAACACTTCTTTCTCCTCAATTTAACGTAAATGGATTTGCAACACCTTATCTGAATTATGTCGTTTCGCACTATTGTTTTCACGGTCCTCAAGTTGGAGACGATACCTTGAAAGTATATTTGTTGACGGGAACTGATCAAATACTAATTGACGAAATCATTCCGCCATCGAATGCGATGACTTGGACACCAAGAAGCATTTCCGTATCAAATCTTTTACCGCTGAATAATAATCTTCAATTGATGGTAAATATCTCAGATCTGGCTACAAATATCAATGTAACGGAAGCCTCATTCGATCGATTTTCAATTTCAAATTATTCCATTTTGTATACCAAGGAACTAAATAAAGATGAAATTCAGCTTTTTCCAAATCCAACAAATCATAACATTACCATTCAAGGATTAGAATCAGGAAATTCGCTCGTTTTGTTTGATTTAAAAGGAAATTCATTGTTTGAAATAAAATATACGAATGAAAAGGAGATTATTAATCTATCTCAACTCAGCGAGGGAATGTATTTCATTAAATACAAAGGGAAAAGTTACAAATTAATGAAGAATTGACATTTTCTGCGCGCTCGACTGAAACCTTATCCTTAAATTCGCTGTAATAAATCCAAATGGTGAAGAACGTTTCGATTGTTATACCGCTTTTTAACGAAGATGAATCGCTTCCTGAGTTGTATCAGTGGATTAAACGTGTAGTTGAAGAAAATGGTTTATCATACGAGGTTATTTTCATTGATGACGGAAGCAAGGACAAATCTTGGTCTGTTATTGAAAAATTAGCTTTGAATGATTCGAATGTAAAGGCGATTAAATTTCAACGAAATTATGGTAAATCTGCGGCACTTCAGGTTGGTTTTCAAGCTGCTACTGGTAATGTAGTGATTACAATGGATGCTGATCTTCAGGATTCACCTGATGAAATCCCAGAGCTTTATCGCATGGTAATGGTGGAAGATCTGGATGTTGTTTCAGGTTGGAAGAGAAAACGACATGATCCCATTTCAAAAACGATTCCAACAAAACTATACAACTGGGCTGCTCGAAGAATTACAGGTATATATTTGCATGACTTTAATTGCGGTTTAAAGGCTTATAAATTGTCTGTCGTAAAAAGTATTGAGCTCTATGGTGATATGCATCGCTATATACCTGCTTTGGCGAAATACGCTGGCTTTCATCGAATTGGCGAAAAAGTAGTTCAACATCAAGCACGAAAATATGGTGTTACAAAATTTGGATTGAATCGCTTCTTGAATGGTCCACTTGATTTGATGACCGTTGCATTTATGGGTAAATTTGGTAAGAAACCAATGCATTTTTTTGGTGCATTGGGCATGCTTATGTTCGTAATAGGTTTTGGACTTATTTTCTATTTAGGAATCGATAAATTATTCATTCATACGACAGCGCGAAATTTAGCTCAACGCTCTGAATTTTTCATCGCTCTTGCTGCTATGATTATGGGTGTTCAATTTTTTTTAGCGGGCTTTCTTGCCGAAATGGTAGGAAGAAATTCATCCACTCGGAATCACTATTTGATTGAAAAAGAAATCAAATGAATTTAATAGATTGGAATGTAGACGAATCTTGGACCTTATTCTTGGACCGTGATGGCGTTATCAATGAACGAATTATTGGTGATTACGTAACTAATTTAGGCGATTTTCATTTTAAGGAAAAAGCATTAGAATCACTTGGAAAGCTTACTTGTAAGTTCAAATTTGTTTTTGTTGTAACCAATCAGCAAGGGGTAGCTCTGGGTAAAATGACTCAAAAGCAATTGGAAGAAATTCACGAATATATGGTGAATGAAATTGTTGAAAAAAGTGGACATATTACACATGTTTATTCCGCAACTGAATTAAAAAATTCAGATTCAACCTTTCGAAAACCGAGCCCAAAAATGGCATACATGGCAAAAGAACGTTTTCCAGAAGTCGTATTTCAAAAGTCAATTATGGTTGGCGATACGGACTCAGACATTCGATTTGGTAAAAACCTTGGGATGAAAACGGTATTAATTTTGACAGAGGAGAAAATAAGTGAAAAAGCGGACTTAGAAGTAAAGTCCATTTTTGAATTGAATGAATTACTTGAAAAGTAAAGTATGAAGATATTGAAATTAATCTTTTTTGTTTTTTTGGTCAATCTCTCATTGTTGGCTCAACCGAATCAAACTGATTCAAAAGGCCGAAAACAAGGTGTTTGGCAAAAGGCCTATCCCAAAAGTGAATTATTGCAATACAAGGGTCAATTTCGTGATGATAAACCCGTAGGAACCTTCGAATATTTTTATACTGGTGGGCAATTAAAGGCAACTATTGAGCATCATCCAAATGGACGTAATGCAAGGGCAAATTATTATTTTGAAAATAAAATGTTAATGACAGAAGGATTTTATCTTGATCAAAAAAAAGATTCTACTTGGGTTAATTACAACGAGGAAGGTTTAGTTTTGGGTGTTGAGTCCTTTAAAAAAGACAAATTGAATGGAAAAAAAGTAATTTATTACCTAGAAGGTCAAGTTGAAACGGAAAAGTTGAATCCACTATCAGTTGCCAATTATTTAAACGATACATTGCATGGGGAGTATAGAGAATACTTTTCAACCGGTAAATTAAAGCAAATCGGTAAATATGAAAACGGTAAAATCGTTGGCGAATGGAAGGAGTATTATCCGAATGGAAGTATTTTCAAAGTGTCAAAATTTAAGAATGACCGATTGCATGGCTGGATCACTTCCTATTCAAAAGATGGTGAAGAAATTGGAAAAATACTTTATCAGAATGGAGAGAAATTGACTGGTAAGGAACTTGAAAGTTTTCTGAAACTTTGTGAGAAAAATGGTATGGATCCCAATGATTAAAGTAGCGTTAAATTAGTTAATTGAGAATTTTGTATCTTTGATTATGTTTTCGCTCAGGTTTGTCCTAATTAATTTATCTCTTTTCCTTTTGGTTGCTTTTCTCTCTTGTGAGAAAACCTCTAAGGTAGGAACAGCTGATTGGTTCAAAACCTATTTCGACACAACGCAAGGACTTTTCATTGAGTATCGCGTGTTAGAAATTAATCATGATGAGAACGCGTTGATTCAGCATGACACGTTGAATTACTTTCTGAGAATTCAAATTGAGGATACGATTACAGACAACCTAGGTCGCGTAAATAGAAAATACGTTCGATACAAAAAAACTAACGTTAACGATGCTTGGCAAATTTCTGATGTTTGGATGACGATTGTTGATGGCGTCAATGCAGAGTTGGTTGAGGAAAATCAACGAATCATCAAACTAAAATTCCCCATAAATGAGTATACGAATTGGAATGCTAATATTTTCAATTTGGACGATAAACTTGATTGTTACTATGAAAATTTGCACCAAAGTAGATCAATTAATGGCCTTTACTTCGATAGCACGGTAACGGTAAATCAGGGTTCAGTTCGGAATTTCCTTCGTTATTTCAAGAAAAATGAGTTGTACGCTAATGGCGTTGGAATGATTTTAAAGTATTATAAAGATTTAAATATTTCTAATTTTGATACGCTTCAAATTGATTCAGGTAAGGAACTTTACATGGAAGTTATTAATTTCGGCAACTAAATCCTGAAATCAAAAATGATTAGCATACAAGATGTCAAATACGATTGCAAGCACTTTAGGGGAGGAATTCCTTGTAAGCCGAATAAACAGTTTGATGTAAATTGCTTAAATTGTTCACATTACGAGCCAATTAAAACTAAAATTTTAATCATTAAGTTAGGTGCTCTTGGAGACGTTATTCGTTCAACGCCACTTATCGAGCGATTCAGAAAAGAATATCCTTCATCGCACATAACTTGGTTGACTTTAAGTCCTGATATTCTTCCAAAAGACAAAATAGATGAAATTTTGAAGCTTGATTTTTATTCTATTTTCAATGTAGAAAACTCGCAATTTGACATTGCTGTGAATTTGGACAAGGATAAAGAAGCATGTATTCTACTGAAAAAGATCAGTGCAACCAATAAATTCGGATATACCTGGGAAAATGGTCATATTGCGCAAGCGACTGAAAAAGCAGAGCATAAATTATTGACTGGTTATTTTGATGATTTATCAAAATCGAATACTAAAAATTACATCCAAGAAATCTTTGAGATTTGTCATTTTGAATTTAATGGCGAAGATTATCAGATTAATCTGAATGACAAATTAAGTGCATCTTGGACTGAAAAGCTTACACAGTTAGCTCAAGGAAAAAAGATAGTTGGTTTAAATACAGGTTGCGGTCCACGTTGGAATACGCGCTTATGGAAGGATGAATATTGGATTGAAACAGCGATTCAATTAAAGAATCAAGGATTCTTTCCTGTTTTCTTAGGTGGTGAACTTGAGCATGAAAAAAACCAAAGATTAAGTCAACAGGCAAATGTATTTTATCCAGGGCATTTTTCTCTAGAGGAGTTCATTGCGCTTACAAATACCTGTGATACAATCATAACGCAAGTAACGATGATGATGCACATTGCTACTGCTTTGAAAAAGAAAATGGTCTTGATGAATACCATTTTTAATCCATATGAATTTGAGTTGTACGGTAGGGGAGTAATCGTTGGTCCTGAAAACGGTTGCGATTGTTATTACGGTAATTCCTGCGTTCACAACGAACCTTGTATGCTTTCAATTTTACCCGAAAAAGTCGTTCAGGCGGCTCAAAACTTGAGTCTTTAATGAAAATCGTTTTTTTATCAACCTTTTATCCGTTTAGAGGGGGAATAGCGCAATTTAATGCCTTGCTTTATCGCGAGATTGAAAAGAAAAATGAAGTTGAGGCAATTACCTTCAAAAGACAATATCCAACGCTTTTATTCCCGGGAAAAACGCAAATGGTTTCCCAAAAAGACATTGCTGATCCAATTCCTTCGAGACGATGGTTGGATTCAATAAATCCTTTGACCTATATTACCACGGCACTAAAAGTTAAAAAACTCAATGCTGATTTGATTTTAACAAAATATTGGATGTCATTTTTTGCTCCCAGCTTAGGTTTTGTTTTGGGAATGCAATCAAAAAAAACGAAGCGAATCGCTATTTTGGATAACGTAATTCCACATGAAAAAAGGTTTTTTGATCATGCTTTTAATCGCTATTTTTTGAAGAGAAATGATGGATTTATTGCCATGTCTGAAAAAGTTCAAAAAGACCTGCTTCATTATTTGCCAAATGCTAAATGCTTGCTGATTCCTCATCCAATTTATAATCAATTTGGAGAAAAATTAAGTCGAAATGAAGCGCTTTCAAAACTTGGAATAGAAAATCATTCTGATAAAAAAATTCTCTTGTTCTTTGGAATTATTAGGGATTACAAGGGTTTAGATCTACTATTGAAATCACTACCTCATTTGGAAGAATCTTATTTTCTTGTTGTGGCTGGAGAGGTTTACGGTTCATTTGAAAAATATGAGAACATCATTTCAGAATTAGGAATAAAGAATAGAATAGCTTTGTTTAATAATTACATTGATGATTCGGAAGTGAAAAACTTTTTTTCAGCAGCTGATGTGTGCATCCTTCCCTATAAATCTGCAACACAAAGTGGGATCACTAATATTTCGTATCATTTCGAATTACCAATTATTGCTACAAATGTTGGAGGTTTGGCTGAGAGTATTATTCACGAAAAAACAGGGTTAATTGTCGACAAGGTCTCCGAAAATGCCCTTGCAAATGCGATAATTGGTTATTTTAAAAATTATGATTCAGCCAAAATGGCGAATGAAATTAAAATCATGAATCAAGAAAATAGTTGGGAGAATTTTGCTCAACGACTTTTGGATTTTAGTCAAAAACTGAATTGATTCGCTTTTTACATTCCAAACTATTTTTTAAATACACCTTGTAAAAGTTGACTTTGAGGAATGTAAATTCTATATTTGCACCCTTAATTTCAATTATAATACGAAAATTATGCGTTTAAAGGGATTCTTTTGGTTTCTAACTATCACATTAATAGTAGTTTGTGTTTATCAGCTTTCGTTTACGTGGGTTGCTACAAACGTTGAAAATGATGCTGAAAAAACAGCCATAGCCATTGCAAATCAGTTGAAAAATAAAGCGGCTGAAACTGGTGATAGCACAGAAGTAAATGGAGTTTATGTTCATTTCGATACACCTGAAGGCTACGAATTAGCCAAGGCTTCAATTATTAACAACATTTTGAAGGACAAAAGCGAAGGCGAACAAGGTGTTTATCCAATCATTGGTTCTAGCTTCAAAGTAGTTAAAAAGCGCTCTTTAGCATTTGGTTTGGACTTAGTGGGTGGAATGAGTGTTACATTGGAAATTTCAATTCCAGAATTGGTTAAAAGTCATGCCAAAAATCCACGCGATTTGAAGTTTGTTAAACCATTTGAAAAAGCGTTATACATTCACAATTCGAAAGGTGGTGATTTCTTGTCAACATTTATTGATTCTTACAAAAAGGCGAATGGGAATTTACCATTGAGTTATGCATTGAAAGGGGAGAGCTTAGGAATTAAATCTACTGATGCTGAGGTAGAATCGTATTTTAGAAAACTAGTCGCTTCTTCATTAGATGGCGTTGAACAAATCATGAGTCGTCGTATAAATCAATTCGGTGTTGCTCAGCCAAATATTCAAAAGGACTTAACTTCAAATCGCCTTTACATTGAGCTTCCAGGTGTTCAGGATGAGAATACAGTTGCTCAAAAATTACAATCTACGGCAAACCTTGAGTTTTTTGAAAC
>VGML01000109.1 GCA_016866415.1 Bacteroidota bacterium
GGTCATCAAGGAAACGTGATTTCGTTCTTCCGATTTATCCTCGTCAGCATCTGTCAAAAGTGCAACTTCAATCATAAAGTCGGAAAGTGAACGAAACTCATCTGTTTCATCCAATTTCACAAACTCTTGAATACCAGATAATAATTCCTCGATGTTTTGAAGTCGCTCGACTTCCTCAGGGCCTTTGTCTTTTTCGTCGCGTAATTCCTTCAAAATTCCAGAAGATTTTGCGATTGTATCCGCTAATTCATAGGCATTCAACTTATTGAGTTGTGCGTTAAAACTCGAAATCATTGTCGTAAACTCATAGATTTTTAACTTCGTTCCTGAATTTACATCTGCAGGATATTGATTGAAATCGGTAATGACATCCCACATACTTACATTGTAACGATTCGCAGCAATAATTACATTTTCAATACTCGTTTTTCCGATTGCACGCCTGGGATAGTTGATAACGCGCTTTAGTGCTTCCTCATCTCGTGGGTTTGCCGCCAAACGGAAATAGGCTAATAAATCTTTAATTTCTTTACGCTGATAGAAAGACAACCCTCCATAAATACGATAAGGAATATTGAGTTTTCTGAGTGCTTCCTCAAATGCTCGTGACTGTTTATTCGTTCTGTAAAGAATAGCAAAGTCATTCCAACTAATTCCTTCGGATTGCTTGATATCAAATAGGCGAGAGGCGATCGTTTTTCCTTCTTCGTTATCTGTAAGCGTTCGAACCACTTTTAATTTATCACCAATGATATTATCAGTCCAAACTTTTTTATTGATTTGGTCTTTGTTCTTTTTAATTACACTGTTCGCGGCCTCTACGATGTTTTTGGTACTGCGGTAATTTTGCTCGAGTTTGAATAATTTGAAATCAGGGTAATCTTGACGGAAGTTTAAAATATTTTGAATATTCGCTCCTCGAAATGAATAGATACTCTGCGCATCGTCTCCAACCACACAAATATTTTCAAATCCAGCGGCAAGTTTTTTTACAATTAAATACTGAGCGTAGTTTGTATCTTGGTACTCATCAACAAGAATGTATTGAAATTTTTGCTGATAATAATGAAGTACTTCTGGGAAATCACGAAGTAAAACGTTGGTGAAGTAAAGAAGATCATCAAAATCCATCGCTCCCGATTTCTGGCAACGATTTGCGTATGTTTGATAAATTCGTCCAATTTCTGGTCTTCGAGATTGTTTATCCTCCAACTGAATTTCGTCGTTATTCAAGTAAGCTTCAGGTGAAATTAAACTATTTTTTGCTGATGAAATTCGACCAAAAACTCCGCTTGGTTTATACGTTTTGTCATCCAAATTGAATTCCTTAACGATATCTTTTATAAGACTTTTAGAATCTTGTGTGTCGTAAATCGTATAATTGTTTGGAAAGCCAATTCGATCCGCGTTGAATCTCAAAATTTTTGAAAAAACAGAGTGAAAAGTTCCCATTGAAATATTCTTTGCCTCTTGTCCGCCCACAATATTCGAAATACGTTCGGTCATTTCGCGAGCCGCTTTATTCGTAAAAGTCAATGCTAAAATGTTGAATGGATCGATGCCATTTTCAAGCATAAAAGCAATACGATAGGTTAAAACGCGAGTTTTTCCTGATCCTGCACCAGCAATGACCATCGTTGGACCATAAATATTTTCGACAGCAACCCGCTGACTTTCGTTTAATTCGTCGAGATAAGACATTGGAAATTTTTCAATTCAAAATTAAGAATTGTGAACGTCAAAAAAGATTGAATCTAAGAGAAATCAATTCAAGTTTTTAACAAATATATATTTCCGTTAATTTCATTGATGAATCGTTGATTTTACACTAATTTTGTTGTCCCAAATTAGAAATGAAAATTTACCATAATCCCCGTTGTTCCAAAAGTCGTTGCGCTTTGGATTGGCTTAAAGAAAAGTCGTTTGATTTTGAAGTAGTTGATTACATGAAAAATTCGCTTTCGGTGATCGAAATAAAATCCATTTTGAAACATTTAAATATCAATGCGGATGATTTACTCAGAAAAAATGAATTGGAATTCAAAGAGTTTATTCAAAACAGAAATTTGAGAGATGATGAAATTATTGAATTGATGTCGAAATATCCGAAACTAATTGAACGTCCAATCGTAATATGGGACGGAAAAGCGGTTATCGCAAGACCATTGGAAAAATTGATAGAATTAGTAAATAGTAAAAATTAAAAGTAGCCTGTGCTTCACGTGTGTTAAATGAGAACTAAATACATTGATTTAATTGACCAAACCTTTGATTTTCCTCAAAATGAGTTTAATTTGAGAGAAGATCGTTTGTTTTTTCACGGGATTGATTTGATGCGTTTAATCACCGAGTATGGAACGCCATTAAAATTTAATTATTTGCCACAAATATCGAATAACATTCAACGGGCAAAAAGTTGGTTTCGCGAAGCTATCAATAATTTAGGGTATTCAGGTAAGTACCATTATTCCTATTGTACAAAAAGCAGCCATTTTTCATTTGTTTTGGATGAAGTTTTGAAAAACGATGTTCATATTGAAACCTCTTCGGCGTTTGATATCGATATCGTGAATAAATTGGTCGAAACAGGAAAGTTAGAGAAGGGTAAATACGTTATTTGTAATGGTTACAAACCAGACCTTTATTTGAATAACATCATTCGACTTATTGAAGATGATTTTTTAAAAATAATTCCAGTTGTTGACAACATTGATGAATTACAACGCTTAATTGATGGAACGGACAAGGAATTGAACATTGGAATTCGAATCGCATCAGAAGAAGAGCCTAAATTTGAGTTCTATACATCGCGATTAGGAATTCGGTATCGGGAAATCGTTCCGTTTTACAAAGCAATATTGAAGGATAATCCGCGAGTTCAGGTAAAAATGCTACATTTCTTCATCAATACCGGAATAAATGATACGGCTTATTATTGGAACGAATTGACAAAATGTTTACGTATTTACTGTGATCTTAAAAAATTATGTCCCGAGTTAGATTCTCTAAATATTGGTGGTGGATTTCCAATTAAAAAGTCTTTGGCTTTCGATTTCGATTACGGATACATGGTTCGAGAAATTTTGACGCAGATAAAACGAGTATGCACGGACAACGATATTCCTGAACCGAACATTTTTACTGAATTTGGAAGTTTTACAGTAGGGGAGAGTGGTGGCGCCATTTTTAGTGTTTTGCATCAAAAACAACAAAATGACAGAGAGAAATGGAACATGATTGATTCATCTTTTATGACTAATCTTCCTGATACATGGGCGATAAATCAGCGATTTATTATGCTTCCAATAAATCGTTGGAATGACGATTATGAGCGCGTTTTGCTTGGTGGCTTGACATGCGATAGCGATGATTATTATAATTCTGAGCAACATTCGAATGCCATTTATTTGCCAAAATTTGATAAAAATGACACATTGTTTATCGGATTTTTCAATACTGGTGCTTACCAAGAAACCATTGGTGGATTCGGTGGATTAAAACATTGTTTGATTCCAGAACCGAAGCACATTTTGATTAGTCGTGATGAAGATGGCAAAATTCATTCGGAAGTTTTTAGCGAAGAACAAACGGCTCAAGATTATTTGAAGATTTTGGGTTATTAAATTTGTACGAAAAGAGATAAAATAAATTTGTTGGTATACTTGTTATTCAAAAACATTTAATTAAATTTGCACTCCATTTTTGAAAGAAACGCAAAATGAAAAAAGAAATACATCCAGAAGATTACAGATTAGTTGTTTTTAAAGATATGTCTAATGACTATTCTTTTATATGTCCATCATGCGCTGCAAGTAAAGAAACAATCACTTGGGAAGACGGTAATGAGTACCCTTTGATTAAATTGGATATTTCTCATAAGTCTCATCCATTTTTTACTGGTATTGCTCAGTTTGTTGATACCGCTGGTAGAATTGATAAGTTTAAGAACCGTTATGGTCGTCACATGAAATAAGTGTGATTTAAAGATAATTTAAAGCCTTCCTTTTGGAGGGCTTTTTTATTGCTCAAATTTTGCAGTGGCCCTTTTTAAGCGATCATTGATCGTTCTACCTAATTCATTTTCTGGAAATCTCTCGATATATATTTTTTCGAATCCCTGAGAATCCATGGTATGCATTGCGTTGTAGAGATTTCTTGCTGCTTCGTTTAAATTTCCGGTTTCACTCAAGATAATTTTATTCGAAACTCCCATAAAATCATTTTGGAAAAATATGAACCCATATGAATTGGTTTTATCAATATCATTAATCGAATCAATGAAAAAAAGCGGAGTAGTAGGAGCATAATGATGTTTTACCATGCCACTTGTTAACGGAGTTTCATTAGAATTTATATTGACTTTTGGTTTAAATCCTAATACATTTTCTATATCTTCCACTGAAATACTTCCAAGTCTGTATATTATCAATTTTTCATTTTCCATTCCTACTATGGTTGACTCTAGACCTTTGTTGCATGGACCACCCTCAAGGATGTAAGGTATTTTTCCTTTCAACTGATTAAAAACGTGTTCCGTTTTTGTCGGACTAATTTTTCCATACAGATTGGCGCTTGGGGCAGCAAGTGGAAACGGCAAGTTTTTTAATAGATCGAGAGTAATGGAATGAGCAGGAACCCGAACGGCAACTCGATCATGCCCAGAAGTAATAATATCAGGAACCAAATTGGATTTATTTAATAGAAGGGTTAGAGGTCCGGGCCAGAATAATTCTGCGAGTTTTTCTAACTCTTTTGGAAAATCTTTAATGTATGGTGAAATTGCTTCCGAATTTGAGAAATGTAAGATTAGGGGGTTGGTTTTCGGTCGACCTTTGGCTTCAAATATTTTATGAATTGCAAGGTTATTGGTTCCATCCGCAGCTAAACCATAAACCGTTTCAGTAGGAATGGCAACTAATTCTCCTTTTTGAAGTTGTTCAATAGCTATTTTTAAGTCAGTGCCAATTTCAGTTTTCACTTAACAAAGATAGTTAAAGCTTTTGGAGTCAATCGAATTACATTTTCCTACCATAACAAATTAACATGCCCCATCGCATCATAGATACGTTTGTCGTACCAAGTGAATTGCAGTTTCCAAATGTACGTTCCATCTTGGCATTTGTTGTCTTTGTATGTTCCATCCCATCCTCGAGTTGGGTCGCTTGTTTCAAAAACGAGCTCTCCCCAGCGGTTATAAACATGGATGTTGTATTTTTTTACGTTTTCTAGATTTGAGAAAACAGGCGTCCAAATATCGTTTCTATTGTCATCATTTGGAATGAAGGTATTGGGAACGTAGAAGTATGGATCGTTGTTGAAGAAGATGAGTTGGTAAGCCGTGTCGGCGCAACCTTCAGTTGTGATGGCGTACATTGTAATTAAGAAAGTATCTGAGATATTCGCTGGATATTGGTAAACACCTGGTTCAAAATACATTTCATCGGAATCTCCAACACCCATGTTCCAAATGTAAAAATCAGCAGGCGTGGATGTGTTCAAAATCGTTGTTACGGGTGACTCAGGGAAAAGCAAGTTCGGTGACGCCGTGAATGAAGCAAAAGGAGTTTGAAAAACAGTTATGTAATCGTTTACAGAAACACTGTTAAAACAGCCATTGGCATCGAAAGCTGTAAGCTGAACATCATATACTCCACCGGTATCAAAAGTGATGATTACATCGTCACATCCTGAAAAAGAAAGGGAATCACCAAACGTCCACGCGCAGTTGAAATCCGCATCCGAGGTATTGAAAAATTCCACCGTCAATGGGCTACAACCACTGAGAATATCCGAATCAAACGAAGGCTGAATTTGTGCCGGTTCACCCAAAAAGCAATCCAAGTTAAAGGTACAGCCATTGGTATCGGTTACAATAACGGAATAATTTCCTGTTGCAAGAGAATCTACAATGGAAGTTGAATCACCGGTAGTCCAATCGTATTGATAGCCCGGAGTTCCACCAGCAGTTGAGAGAATGAGTTGTCCATCAGAATACCCAAAACAGGAAGGTTGAACAGCGGTATAAGTCGCCGAAAGAGGATTTAAAGGTTGACTTACTAAAGCAGTTTCGGCATACAAACAGTTATTTGAATCGATAATAGAAATGGCGTAATTACCCCACGGGAGTGAATCAATAAATAAAGTAGAATCAAGTGTGGACCAGCCAAATTCATACGGAGCTGTTCCTCCTGTAATGTTTGCCAAAAGACTTCCAGTGCTATCTCCAAAACATTTTACGTTTTCAATGGTAAAAGTCACATCAATTGGGGCAAGTGGTTGGGTTAAGGTTACATCAAGCGTGTCGGTGCATTGTAGGGAATCTTTAACGACAACTTCATAGACTCCCGCAAGAAGTGTTTGAATATCTTGAGTCGTTTGATTATTTGACCAATCATAGGAATAGCCATTCAAAATAGAAGGAGTTCCACCACTTGGTGTGATGTCGATGCTTCCAGTTGACGCTCCAAAGCAAAGAATGTTGACGTGTGTTTCTGTAATCGAAATTGGTTGAGCAGGTTGGATAATAGTTGTTGAAATGCTATCCAAACAATCGTTAGCATCCGTAACAATGACTTGGTAGAAGCCCGTATCGAGGCCAAAAACATCTTGTGTGATTGGTCCATTGTTCCATGCGTATGAATAACCTTGTGTACCTCCACTAACCGTTAAATTGATGGATCCTGTTGAATTCCCAAAGCACGCCACATTCACTTGCGTCAGTGAAAGTGTGAGTGCTTGTTGGGGTTGGGTTACGGCAAAATTAAAGGTGCTCACACAATCATTGGCATCCGTTACTTGTACGCTGTAACTCCCCGCTGCTAGTGAATCAACATCCTCAGTAGTATCGCCATTCGACCACACATACGTGTAAGGCCCTACACCTCCCGTAGTTGTGATATTTAAAGCT
>VGML01000110.1 GCA_016866415.1 Bacteroidota bacterium
AAAAGTGAGATTTACTTCTAAGTATGCACCTTGGGAACTAGTGCTTTCGGAAGAATTTAATACTCGTTCCGAAGCGTTAAATCGCGAAAAATGGTATAAAACTGGTGTCGGAAGAGATTGGATTCAGCAACAAATAATAAAAAATGGATGAATGGATTGAGCAATCCGCCGCGGCGGATAGGTCTCAGGTTCGAATCCTGAGCGGATCACCAAGAGGTTGTTAAATAACAACCTCTTTTTTTTGCTATGAAATATTATTCATATGTCCTTCGTTCTCAAAAAAATGGAATCCTATACAAGGGTTCAACAGAAAATTTAGAGAATCGAATAAATTACCACAATCAAGGAAAAGTGAGATTTACTTCTAAGTATGCACCTTGGGAACTAGTGCTTTCGGAAGAATTTAATACTCGTTCCGAAGCGTTAAATCGCGAAAAATGGTATAAAACTGGTGTCGGAAGAGATTGGATTCAGTAACAACTAATAAAAAATGGATGAATGGATCGAGCAATCCGCCACGGCGGATAGGTCTTTGGTTCGAATCCAAACGGGATCACTTGAAAAGCCTCACAGAAATGTGAAGCATTTTTGTTTTAGCTAATACTATATCTTCAAAAATTTAAAACGAAATAAACTGGTTAAAGGATTTAAATATAAATCAACTTCTCATTACTCAAAACTGATTCTCCGTCATAACGATATGCCACAAGTTTTCCTCCCTTTGCCACACTGTAATCCAAACAACAGGCATTTCCCTTAAGAATAATTGGTTCTTCTTTTAACCAATAGTGACCAAAAAACACATTCTTTTCGTCTTCTCGGTGATATTCCAGAGAGCTTAATTCCGATAACTCGATTGAAAGTTCTGGTAATGATTCCAAATATTCAACACTTATTGACTTATAAGTCATTTTTGAAGGATCTTCCCACCATTTTATTCTAATTTCGGTTCGTTGAGTTCCTTGGTGATCCTTAAAAAATAAACCATTCGGCATTTTAATTTCTTTACCTTTCAGCGTTTCCTCAACAGCTAGATTTATTTTTTTTCCTTTTTTAACAGATTGATAAATATGCTCATCTGTTAGTCTATCATTCTCAAGTGTATTTCTTAAAAATTCGATGTGCTGATTATCCCAACAAGCATGCACGGCCTTAAACGTTTCAGTTTCATAATATAGGGGCAAGGTCTTAAACCATTCTAAATAATCTTCATATTCATCTTGCTTATTTTCAAACTGCTTAAGCGTTTCATAATGTTGTATTATATTTTTTATTTCATGCTTTCTTAAATGTCCACCTTCAGATTCTTGAAAGTGAAAGCACAAAGCATTGTATTCATGATTTCCCATTAATGCGATGGCGTTTCCACTTTCAACCATTCCTCGAACGATTTGAAGCGTTTCTCTTATTTTCGGACCTCTATCAATATAATCACCAACAAAAAGTACTTTCCTATCTGAATGGACATATGTTCCATTATCCTTTGAATAACCCAACTTACTCAATAGTTTTTCTAATTCGTCAGCATAACCGTGAATATCTCCGATAAAATCTATCATTTTCAATTAATTAATTTAAATTAAGTAGGATAGGTTAAAACAACAAATAGTTCAATTCTAAATTATTCAACTTAAATATTATTTTTCGAATATTGATATTAAAGTTCTCCATAAGTGATTTTGTAAATGGTTTCTTATTTCCTTTCGAATTTACGATATTTACATTCGATTATTTTAATTCAAAAATGCCAATTTATCAACGTTATCTTTTTTCTATCCTAAGTGGGATTTTACTTACCTTAAGTTTTCCTTATTCGGGAAGTATCACTCCTTTGATTTTCATTGCGTTGGTTCCACTTTTATTGGTAGAAGAAGGACTAATTGAAAAGAATAAAAACCGCTTTCATTTCTATCCGCACAGCTACATAACTTTCTTGATTTATAACCTAGGAACAACGTGGTGGATTTATAATTCAACCGATGTGGGAGCTTATATGGCATTCATTTTCAATTCATTATTAATGACTTGGGGATTTCAAATTTATCATATGATCCATCGAAAAATTGGAGGAAGACAAGGAATTTTATCATTAATTATCGTTTGGACAGCATTTGAATGGATACACTTTAATTGGGAATTGTCTTGGCCTTGGTTGGCATTTGGTAATGTTTTCTCCATTCGAATCAATTGGGTTCAATGGTATGAATATACAGGTGTTTTGGGCGGAACCATATGGGTTTTAGTTGGGAATATCCTCTTTTTCAAATTTTATAAATCACTATTTTTAAAAGAAAATAGAAAAGAAACGTACAAATTGATTTCAATTGCTGCTGGTGTTTTAGTAATTCCAATTGTAATTTCTATTCTTATTTTAAATTCGTTACCCGACAATTCGAATCACAAATCGTATGAAGTAGTTGTAGTTCAACCAAACATAGATCCATACAACGAAAAATTTGACCCAAATGCCACTGTTGACAAGCAGCTTCAACAAATGTTTGAACTAGCTAATCAAAAAGTGTCCTCTAAAACGGATTTGGTTATTTGCCCAGAAACTGCCATCAGCCAGGGCTTTGTGGAAAATGAATTAAAAGATTACACGTTTTATCAACTTTTGGAAAATCAATTGAAAACTTGGGGTAAAACAGATTTGTTAATTGGTGCATCAACTTATCAGTTATTCGAAAAGAAAAATTCTCGAGCAAGTATTAAAATTCCAAACGCAGAAGGCTATTTCGAGAGTTACAATTCGTCGCTCTACATGTCAAAAAAAAATAAAGCAACATTTATTCATAAATCGAAATTAGTGTTAGGCGTTGAGAAAATTCCTTTTTCCCAGTATTTTCCATTCTTGGAGGAATATTCAATTAACAACGGCGGTACAACTGGAACCCTTGGAATCGAACCTCATCCTAAAATTTATAAACGCAAAATGGACGTGGCACCAATTGTTTGTTATGAATCAATCTATGGTGAATTTGTTGCTAAGCAATCAAAACAAGGGGCTGATTTTCTTGCAATATTGACGAACGACGGATGGTGGGGCAATTCTCCCGGTCACAAACAACATTTCAGTTTTGCGAAGTTACGTGCAATAGAAAACCGAAAATGGGTGGCTCGCTCTGCCAATACAGGTATCAGCGGATTCATCGATGAAAAGGGCCATATCATTCAGCAATCGACTTATTGGACACCAGATGCCTTGAAACAAACTATTCGGAAAGGAAATAAAACGACCGTTTATGCGATATTTGGAGATTACCTTGGAGTATTTGCTTTTATCTTGCTCTTTCCCCTAATCGTTTGGTCGTTTTTTAAAAAAAATAAAAATCTTTGATCTAAACCTTCGTTCGTTTGCTTCTTTTTACGAAATTTGACTAATCGATGTCATCAAAAACCATACATAGCATTGTCATTGGGGTAAAAACCTGGTTCAGACCTGATTTATCTAATCCGGAAAGTGAGAATTATTTTTACAATTATCAGATTTCAATCGAAAACAAAAGTGAATTCCGCGTTCAATTGTTGAAACGCTATTGGCGAATTGACCATTTGGCCATCGGTTCGAACGTGGTGACAGGAGAAGGTGTGGTAGGAGAACAACCTATTTTTGAACCAAATCAATCGTTTGAATATACCAGTGGTTGCGAGATCTGGAACGTAATTGGAAAAATGACGGGATATTACACGTTTAAAAACCTAGATACAGGAGATACGTTCGCAGTTGCCATTCCAGAATTTCAATTGGTGTTTCCTCCGATTTTGAATTAAAATTTCACGTAAACCACTTTCTTGGTTTCAAAGAATTCGCCTTCGAAAAAATCATTCAAATTGATTTCTTTACTCCATTGTTTAACTGGTTTCATTTCCTCAGTTAAATCCCCGCCTTTGAGATAAAGTATACCATTCGGAAGCGAATTTTTAGAGGTTTTTGAAATTTTATTTTTTACCCATGTAATGAATTCAGGCATTTGTGTAACTGCACGACTAACTATAAAATCAAAAGTTCCTTCCACCTTTTCGGCGCGCTCGTGAATTCCTGTGACATTTTTTAATCCAAGAGCACTGGCAACTTCATTCACCACTTTAATTTTCTTACCGATTGAATCCACCAATAAAAATTTACATTCAGGAAATAAAATAGCTAAGGGAATTCCAGGAAAACCCCCACCGGTTCCCACGTCCATGATTTTTGTGCCTTTTTTAAACTGAATCACTTTTGCAATTCCCAAAGAATGCAGAACATGTCGTTCGTAAAAATTCTCTGTATCTTTTCGAGAAATTACATTGATTTGCTCGTTCCAATAAGTGTAAAGCTCTTGCAATTTCCCATATTGCTCGATTTGTTTGGAACTTAACTCTGGGAAATAACTTTGAATTAAATCAGATAGCATCTTTGGTCTTATCCATCATTGCTGCTAAAAAATCGCGGGCACGAAACAACTGCGCTTTAACCGTTCCGAGTGGTAAATTCAGTTGCTCGGCGATTTCTTCATAACTCAACTCTTCAAAATACCTTTTCTCAACTAAATCCCGATACTTCGGCTTTAATTTACTCACCAACAAACGCATATGTTCAACTCGTTGTCCCTGCATGATCGTTTCTTCTGGATTCAAACTTGAAGATTTGGCGTCAACATGTATTTTTTCTCCATCATCCATTACAATTCCAGTATCCATAGATGTTAGTTGAACGCGTTTTTTACGAATGAAATCGATACTATTATTTGATGCGATTTTGAATAACCAAGTACTGAAAGCAAAACTCGGAGAATATTGATCCAAACGACTGAATGCTTTTCCAAATGCTTCAATGGTCAAATCGTCGGCATCATCCGTATTTTTAACCATCTTGAGCATCATGAAATATATGGAATCTCGATAGCGATCCATTAGTTCAGCGTATGCAGCCTGATTTCCCGAACGAGCAGACTCAACCAACTGTAGATCGATTTTCGCTTTATCAGATAAATGTTCGTTCTCTACCATCTATAATACTTTTGTCGTTCAGAAATATAGTAAAGAACAGGCATCAATAAGGCGTAAAATAAGTCCCAAAAAAGAAAATAACGCACAAAACCTTTCTCTTTCAACTGACTCAAACAACGCCCTTGTATCCACCATTTATAGAGAATAACAACTAGAAATAAAATGGCACTGAAGATGCGAAAGTTCTCACTAAAGAGCAAAGGAACAAATGAAAACCACATCATTAATAAGGAGAACGGATATATTCCTAACAACCACTTTTTAATAACCTTATAACGGCTAGACGTCGAGTAATGCCTCGTCTTTTGACGAATCCATCTTGACCAACTTGGCGCAGCAGCTGAATAACAAAACGAATTCGGATTGATATTAATTGTGTAATTCGACTTTTTGGCAGCTTCTTGTATAAATAAATCATCATCACCAGATGGCAATGCATAATGTGATCGAAAACCATTCACCGAATCAAAAACACGCTTGGAATATGCCATATTTCTTCCAACACCCATATATGGAAGTTTCGCCAGTGCCATTGAAAAGTAACTCACACCAATCCACGCTGTGTCAAATCGAATTAAACGATTCAAAAATCCTTTACTTTTCAAGTAAGGACCATATCCAATGACGATTTGTTTGGAAGATGTAAAGCGCGATGCCATTTGACGAATCCATCGGTTGCTGGTAGGCTTGCAATCTGCATCCGTTAATAAAAAATGATCGTATTTTGCCGCTTTTATAGCAAGTGTGATTGGTAATTTCTTTCCCAGTCGCAAATGTCTGTTTCGACCTAATTCAACCACACGCAAATTAGCGTACTGCCTACTAAATGCTGTCAACAACCAACCACTATCGTCAATCGATTGATTATTGACCACAATCACTTCGTATTCGGGATAGTCCTGACTTAAAATTACAGGTAAGTTATCATACAAATTATCCGATTCATTTCGAGCCGCAATGATGATACTAACAGGTACCAAAGGCTGATCAGAAAATGATTGATCTTCTTTGTAAAAAGCAAATTTAGCGTGAATGAAGGAGACGTAAATAAACTGAACAACCAAGAATAAAATAAACACACCAAAAATGATGGTAAAAAGACTTAACTCAGGCTCTGGTATAATTGTCATCTTACTAATTGAATACAAAGATGAACTGACAAATTAAATAGCCGTATCTTTGCTGAAGGTATTTTTCAACATTTTTATGCACTTTGACCTGATTCATCAAGATTCATCCACGAAAGCAAGAGCAGGATTGCTACATACAGAACATGGGACCATTGAAACACCCATTTTTATGCCCGTTGGAACTGCTGGAACCGTCAAAGGTGTTCATCAGCAAGAATTAAGAGATGATGTTCAAGCGCAAATAATTTTAGGAAACACGTACCATCTTTTTTTGCGACCAGGAACGGAAGTTATTGAAAAAGCTGGAGGTTTACACCAATTTATCGGTTGGGAAAGACCAATTTTAACGGACAGTGGTGGTTATCAGGTTTATTCATTGTCTGGAACAAGGAAAATTAAAGAAGAAGGCGTGAAATTTCAATCCCATTTGGATGGAAGTTATCACGTTTTTACTCCTGAAAGAGCGATTGATATCCAACGTTCAATTGGTGCTGACATCATCATGGCTTTTGATGAATGCACCCCTTATCCTTGTGAGTACGATTATGCCAAACGATCCATGCACATGACACATCGCTGGCTGAAACGATGTTTCGAACAAATGGAGCGAACTGAACCGAAATATGGTTACGAGCAGGCATTATTTCCAATAGTTCAAGGAAGTGTCTACAAAGATCTAAGAACGGAATCCGCAGAAACAATTGCTTCTTATGAAGCTGTTGGAAATGCCATTGGCGGGCTTTCAGTTGGAGAACCTGAGCAAG
>VGML01000111.1 GCA_016866415.1 Bacteroidota bacterium
TTTGGCTGCAGTGCGTGATTTCTCTTCAATTGACAATGCTCCTGAAGAAAAAGAACGTGGTATTACAATTAACACATCTCACATTGAGTACGAAACTGAAAAACGTCACTACGCCCACGTTGACTGTCCAGGTCACGCGGATTACGTAAAGAACATGGTAACTGGTGCGGCTCAGATGGATGGTGCAATTTTAGTAGTAGCTGCAACTGACGGACCAATGCCTCAAACTCGTGAGCATATCCTACTAGGTAAGCAAGTTGGAGTTCCTCGTCTTGTGGTATTCATGAACAAAGTGGATATGGTTGACGATCCAGAATTATTAGAATTAGTTGATATGGAAGTTCGTGAATTGTTGTCTTTCTACCAGTATGATGGCGACAATGCTCCTGTAATTCAAGGTTCTGCTCTTGGTGCACTCAATGGTGAGCCTCAATGGGTTAAAACTGTTGAAGAATTGATGGATGCTGTTGATACTTACATTGAACTTCCTCCACGTGATATCGATAAACCATTCTTGATGCCAGTTGAAGATGTATTTACAATTACTGGTCGTGGTACAGTTGCTACTGGGCGCATTGAGACAGGTGTTATTAACTCAGGTGAGGCTGTTGAAATCCTTGGAATGGGTGAAGCTAAATTAACTTCAACTGTAACGGGTGTCGAGATGTTCCGTAAAATTTTGGATAGAGGTGAAGCTGGTGATAACGTAGGTCTTCTTTTAAGAGGTATTGAGAAAACTCAAATTAAAAGAGGGATGGTTATTTGTAAACCAGGTTCAGTAAAACCACACCAAGAATTTAAAGCTGAGATTTATGTATTGAAGAAAGAAGAAGGTGGTCGCCACACTCCTTTCCACAACAAATACCGTCCTCAATTCTATTTCCGTACAACAGACGTAACAGGAGAGATTTTGTTAACTGATGGTCGCGAAATGGTTATGCCAGGTGATAACGTATCAATTACAGTTAAATTGATTGTTCCTGTAGCAATGGATAAAGGTCTTCGTTTTGCAATCCGTGAAGGAGGTAGAACAGTAGGAGCTGGACAAGTAACGGAAATCGTAGCTTAATTAAATATTAACAAGTTTAATTAAAGGGGAGTTTTCACAAACTCCCCTTTTTAAACGGGTGTAGCTCAGCTGGTAGAGTAGTGGTCTCCAAAACCATTGGTCGTGGGTTCGAATCCTACCGCCCGTGCTGAAAAATAAATAAAACGTGTCGAAGATAAAAGCATATTTTAGAGAAACTTACGACGAAATGGTAAACCACGTGACTTGGCCAACTTGGAAGGAGTTACAAAATAATACCATACTAGTTGTTGTATCCTCAATTTTGATTTCACTTGTCATTTTTTCAATGGATTATTTATTCGGAATTACCGGAGACGATGATTCATTTTGGAGAGGATTGCTCGGTTTTATATATTACAAAATGTTCTAATTTTATTCTACCATGGGTGAAATCGTTAAAAAATGGTATGTCGTTCGTGCTGTAAGTGGGAAGGAAAAGAAGGTTAAGGAGTACTTGGAATTGGAAATTTCTAGATTGAAATTGAATGATTATGTTAACCAAGTGTTGATTCCAACCGAAAAAGTATTCAAAATACAAAATGGAAAAAAAGTAAATAAGGAAAAAGCCTTTTTACCAGGTTATGTTCTTATTGAAGCCGCATTAGTCGGCGAGGTTACCCACGTAATCAAAAGCATACCAAATGTTATTGGTTTTTTGGGAACAGAAAAAGGTGGTGAACCGGTTCCAATGAGGATGACTGAAGTTAATCGAATTTTAGGAAAAGTTGATGAATTGTCAGAATCTGAGGAAGAATTGAAAATTCCTTTTGTTGTTGGTGAGTCAGTAAAAGTAATTGATGGTCCATTTAATAATTTTAGTGGTGTAATTGATGAAATTAATGAGGAGAAGAAAAAACTGAAGGTTATGGTAAAAATCTTCGGTCGTAAAAATTTGCTTGAATTGAATTACATGCAAGTTGAGAAGGAAGGATAAAGTGTATTAACCGTAGGAGTGAGACAGATGACTAAAGCTTCCCGTCGAATCTCACGTTAGACTACATAAATTGAATATATATGGCAAAAGAAGTAGCAGCGTTGATCAAATTACAGATCAAAGGAGGTGCAGCCAATCCATCGCCACCAATTGGTCCAGCACTCGGAGCAAAAGGTGTTAACATCATGGAGTTTTGCAAGCAGTTTAATGCTCGTACGCAAGACAAAATGGGTAAGGTGGTTCCGGTTGTTATCACTGTTTATGGTGATAAATCGTTTGATTTTGTATTAAAAACCCCACCAGCTGCAGTTCAAATTATTGAGCAAACTAAAATCAAAAAAGGTTCAGCAGAACCTAATCGAGTGAAAGTTGGTTCTATTTCTTGGGATCAAGTTCGTTTGATTGCAGAAGACAAACTTCCTGATTTGAATTGTTTTACAGTCGATTCGGCTATGAAAATGGTTGCTGGAACTGCGCGCAGTATGGGTGTTACAGTTAAAGGTGGAGAGGCACCTAAATCCAAATAATTAATGTTATGAAGAGAATTTCTAAAAAAAGAAAAGAGATTTTAGCAAAATATGATTTTACTAAATCTTACACTCTGCCAGAAGCATGTGATTTGGTGAAAGGTATTTCTACTACCAAATTTGATGCTTCGGTAGATATAAGTGTACGTTTGGGTGTTGACCCTCGTAAAGCTAATCAAATGGTTCGTGGAACTGTTGCATTACCACACGGAACAGGAAAGGATGTGCGGGTATTAGTACTTTGTACTCCTGATAAAGAAAATGAAGCTAAAGAATCTGGTGCAGATTACGTAGGTTTAGATGACTACATCAACAAAATAAAAGGTGGTTGGACCGATGTTGATGTTATCATTACAATGCCTTCGGTAATGGGTAAAGTAGGTGCTTTAGGTAGAATTTTAGGTCCACGTGGATTAATGCCTAACCCAAAAACAGGGACAGTTACCATGGAAGTAGGTAAAGCTGTGCAAGAGGTTAAGGCCGGTAAAATTGACTTTAAAGTAGATAAGTATGGTATCGTACATTCGTCTGTTGGAAAAGTTAGTTTTGAAGGTGAAAAAATTCGTGAAAATGCAAATGAATTAATTCAAACCTTAATTAAACTCAAACCTTCGGCAGCGAAAGGCACTTACATCAAAAGTATCTACTTAAGCGCTACGATGAGTCCAGGTATTCAAATTGACGCAAAGTCTGTTAATGCTTAATACTTAGAAAAATGACAAGAGAAGAAAAAGCAAAATACATCGACGAATTAGCAGCAGAATTGACCGCTAATAGCGTTGTTTATCTTACAGACACAGCAGACTTGAATGTTGAAACCATCAACACGTTGAGAAGAAGATGTTTTCAATCAAACATTAAATTGAGAGTCGTAAAAAATGCGCTTCTTCAAAAAGCAATGGATCGGGTTGAATCGAAAGATTATGAAGGACTGAAAGGTACTTTGAAAGGTTCAACTTCTATCATGTTTAGTGAAGTGGCAAATGCACCTGCGAAATTGATTCAAGATTTTCGTAAAAAGAATCAAAAGCCAGTTTTAAAAGGAGCATATATCGACGAGGCAATTTTTGTTGGTGATAACCAACTTGCAGTTCTAGAATCGCTTAAGAGCAAAGAAGAACTTGTTGGTGAAATCATTGGATTGTTACAAAGTCCTGCGAAGAATGTATTGTCTGGTCTTAAAGGTGCTGGTGGTAAAATTGCTGGTATTCTTAAAACGCTCGAAGAAAGAGCATAATTTAATTTTTTTTAAACCTTTTTAAATTTTAATAAAATGGCTGATTTAAAGCAAATTGCAGAAACGTTGGTTAATCTTACAGTAAAGGAAGTAAATGAGTTAGCAACGATTATGAAAGATGAGTATGGTATCGAACCTGCTGCAGCAGCACCTGTAATGGTAGCTGGTGGAGCTGGTGGTGGTGGCGCTGAAGAGGCGGCTGCTGAAAAAACAGAATTCGATGTAATTCTTAAGGCAGGTGGCGCTAACAAGTTAGCAGTTGTTAAACTTGTAAAAGAGTTAACTGGTAACGGTTTAAAAGAGTCTAAAGATCTAGTTGACGCAGCTCCTTCTACGTTGAAAGAAGGTGTTTCGAAAGACGAAGCTGAAGGACTTAAAAAGTCTCTTGAAGAGGCTGGAGCTGAAGTTGAGATTAAGTAATTATCTTCTTCATATACAGGATAGGCAGCGCATTATTGCGTATGCCTAATCCTGTTTTTTGGCATACAATAAGAAAATTGAATCTTTAAACCTAAAAATAAAAGCCTTGGCAACATCAACTAATTCAACCAGAATTAATTTTGCTTCAAGCAAAAATCAGTTTGAGTATCCAGATTTTTTGGAAATTCAGCTAAAATCTTTCAAGGAGTTTTTCCAGTTGGAGACTACTCCTGAAAATAGAGAAAGTGAAGGTCTCTTCAAAGTCTTCGCAGAAAATTTCCCAATTACCGACACAAGAAATCAATTTGTACTTGAATTTTTGGATTATTTCGTTGATCCACCGAGATATACAATTGAAGAATGTATCGAAAGAGGTTTGACTTACAGTGTTCCTCTTAAAGCAAAATTGAAATTATATTGTACCGATCCAGAGCACGAAGATTTCGAAACAATCGTTCAGGATGTATATTTAGGTACAATTCCTTATATGACGCCGAAAGGTTCATTTGTGGTTAACGGCGCTGAGCGTGTTATCGTTTCTCAGTTGCATCGTTCACCAGGTGTCTTCTTCGGTCAAAGTCGCCATGCAAATGGTACCAAACTTTATTCTGCAAGAATAATTCCGTTCAAAGGTTCTTGGATTGAGTTCGCGACTGATATCAACAATATCATGTACGCATACATTGATCGCAAGAAAAAGCTTCCGGTTACTACGCTCTTCCGCGCTATTGGATATGAAACTGATCGCGATATTCTTGAAATTTTTGGTCTTGCGGACGAAATAAAAGTAACTAAGGCAAATATTAAAAAATTAGTTGGAAGACGTCTTGCTGCTCGTGTCTTGAAAACATGGATTGAGGATTTCGTGGATGAAGATACAGGAGAAGTTGTTTCCATAGAGCGCAACGATGTTATCCTTGATCGTGAGTTAGTTATAACTGAAGACCATCTTGATTCAATTTTAGATTCTGGGGTGAAGTCATTAATCCTTCACAAGGAAGATGCTAATTCTACGGATTATACTATTATTTATAATACACTTCAAAAAGATATTTCAAACTCTGAAAAAGAGGCTGTTGAGCACATTTATCGTCAGTTAAGAAATGCAGATCCACCAGATTATGAAACTGCAAAAGGAGTCTTTGAAAAGTTATTCTTCTCGGATGCTCGTTATGATTTAGGTGAGGTTGGTCGTTTCCGTTTGAATAAGAAATTAGGTCTAGACAATTCTGAAGAATCAAGAGTTCTTACTAAAAATGATATTATCAACATAATCAAGTATTTGATTGAATTGATCAATTCAAAAGCTGATATTGATGATATCGATCACTTATCAAATCGTCGTGTAAGAACGGTTGGTGAACAACTTTATGCCCAGTTCGGTGTTGGTCTTGCTAGAATGGCACGCACGATTCGTGAAAGAATGAATGTTAGAGACAATGAAGTATTTACACCAATCGATTTGATAAATGCGAAAACATTGTCATCAGTTATCAATTCTTTCTTTGGCACGAATCAGTTATCTCAGTTTATGGATCAAACGAATCCGCTTTCTGAGGTTACTCACAAGAGACGTTTATCAGCGCTCGGTCCAGGTGGACTTTCTCGTGAAAGAGCAGGATTCGAGGTTCGTGACGTTCACTACACCCATTATGGACGTCTATGTACTATCGAAACACCAGAAGGACCAAACATTGGTTTGATTTCATCTTTATGTGTTTTTGCGAAAGTAAACAAACTTGGTTTCATTGAAACGCCTTATCGAAAAGTTGAAAACGGTAAGGTTGTATTAAGTGAAAACCCATTGTACTTGGCTGCTGAAGAGGAAGATTCAAAAATGATTGCTCAAGCAAACGCTAAAGTTGATGAGAAAGGGAATTTCTTATCAGATGTCGTAAAGGCAAGATATGAAGGTGATTTCCCAGTTGTTTCTCCGAAGGCTCTTAATTTAATGGATGTTGGAACTAATCAGATTGCCTCTATTGCGGCCTCTTCGATTCCTTTCCTTGAACATGATGATGCCAACCGTGCATTGATGGGGTCAAACATGCAACGTCAAGCAGTTCCTTTATTAAAGCCAAATTCACCTATCGTTGGAACGGGTATCGAGCAATTAGTTGCCAGAGATTCTCGTGTTTTAATCAACGCAGAAGGAATTGGAGTAGTTGAATACGTTGATTCAAATGAAATAGTAATTCGTTATGATTGGACTTCTGAGGATAAATTGGTTAGTTTCGATAACGAAGTGACTCGTTATTCTTTGACGAAGTTCATGAAAACAAACCAGAGTACGTGTATCAATTTGAAACCAATTGTTAAGAAAGGTGATCGCGTAGAAAAGGGTCAAGTTCTTTGTGAAGGATATGCAACTCAAAGTGGTGAATTAGCGCTTGGACAAAACTTAAAGGTTGCTTTTATGCCTTGGAAAGGTTACAATTTCGAGGATGCGATTGTAATCTCCGAGAAAGTTGTTCGCGATGATATCTTTACTTCAATTCACATTGATGAATATTCCTTGGAGGTTCGAGACACAAAACGTGGTATGGAAGAATTAACCTCTGATATTCCAAATGTAAGTGAAGAAGCGACGAAAGACTTAGATGAAAATGGATTAATTCGAATAGGAGCAGAAATCAAAGAAGGTGACATCTT
>VGML01000112.1 GCA_016866415.1 Bacteroidota bacterium
TATAAAATTATTGATTGTCAATCTTATTAATGTTGGCAAACCCATTGTTGCGCTTTGTGTAAGTCCAGTTGTTTTGGCAAAAGCAATGGAGGGATCTAATATCGAATTAAATCTAACGATTGGTTCTACAAAATCTGCATCCCCCTATTCCATTTTAGGATTTATGGAAGGAATTCAAACATCAGGTGCATCAACAGCCGAACGAGAGATAAATGAAATTTTAGTTGACTTTGAAAATAAAGTTATATCCGCTCCTTGTTACATGATGGATGCCAATATAGTTGAAATTCGCCAAAATATTAAACAAGCAATTGATGCTTTGAACCAATTCTAATGCCTAAGAAAGAATTTGTTGATGATTGGTTTCGCAAACGAAAAGACAGACGTTTACATCAAACAGCAGATGAAATTTTTCCGCTTTTAAAAACTGGGAATCGACAGGCGTTAAGCTCTGCTATAACACTTATAGAAAGTAACCTTTTTGAGAATAAAAAAGAAGCACGAGATTTACTTTTAAAATGTCTGGAACTTCCACAAAAATCTTTTAGAATAGGAATAACTGGAGTTCCTGGTGTAGGAAAAAGTACATTTATTGAAGAATTTGGC
Source organism: Bacteroidota bacterium (assembly GCA_016866415.1). GTDB lineage: Bacteria > Bacteroidota > Bacteroidia > Flavobacteriales_D > Crocinitomicaceae > UBA952. Next base: position 607 of record VGML01000112.1, read on the forward strand.
CGAATTATACTCAAGAAGGGTTTAAAACTAGCCGTTCTTGCAATCGATCCCTCGTCCTCGATTTCAGGTGGAAGTATTTTGGGAGATAAAACACGTATGGAATGGCTGTCAGTTCAAGAAAACGTGTTTATTAGACCAACACCAAGCGGGCTTAATTTAGGTGGGGTTGCAAAACACACCCGCGAATCCATTTTACTTTGTGAAGCTGCAGGTTACGATGTCATTTTAATTGAAACTGTAGGAGTTGGTCAATCAGAGACAGTAGTTCATTCCATCGTTGATTTTTTCCTTTTATTGATGTTGGCAGGAGCTGGGGATGATCTGCAAGGAATTAAACGTGGAATCATGGAAATGGCCGATGCATTAGTAATCACAAAAGCAGATGGTGAAAATGTCATGAAAGCAAAACAGGCTCGTGCTCAATATGCATCAGCAATGCATTTATTCCCTCCTAAAGAAAACGATTGGATTGTTCCAGCGCTTACTTCAAGTAGTATTGAGAAAAAGGGATTGGATGAAGTTTGGTCTGTAATATCCAGTTTTTTTACAAAGTATAGTTCAAATGGTTGGATTTCGAAAAACAGAAGTCAACAAGAAATTCAAATCATGAACCATTATTTGGGTGAATTATGGTTAGAAAAAATTAGACAGCACCCCAAATACGAATTGAAATTAAAGCAACTTTCAGAATTGGTTCTTTATGGTCGGATGAATGGTTATTTGGCGGCAGAGGAACTTCTTAATGCGCTTATTGAAAACTAATTCTTGACAAATCGAATTACGTCCAAATTCATATTCTTTTGCTTGATACGAACAAAATAAATGGAAGATCTAAATGACCTAACATCAATTTCTGTTTGCAAACCCGCCGTGTTTAATTCACCAAATGATATTTTTCTCCCGTTCAAATCAAAAATCTCGTATGCTGTTCGCTTGTGGAAACTCCCATTTTTTTTTGGGAAATTTGAATCATCCGTTAGTGAATAGGATTCTAAATTTACCGTATCTGTTCCTGAATTATATAATTCTATCCAATCGGGAGCATTTCCATCTTCATCCTGAATAGATTGATAATTTTTGTTACAGCCCTCATTTATTTTTAACTGAGCGAAGAAAAATCCAAAATAAAAAATACATAATACAAACGATGAAATTAGTTTTTTGGACAGAATAAAAAAAAGAGCCATCAACGGACAGCTCTTTGGAATAATTTATTTTACGTATACTTTTTTTGCAAGCTTACCGTCGTTAAAAACAGCCTCAAGCATATATATTCCGGTGGAAAAGTCCTCTAATTTTATTTCAGTTCCAATGTCATTAATAAATTGCTTATGTGTTGCTTTTCCATCTATATTTATGAAATGTAATTCTCCTCCAATCAGGTCAGGTGTTACATTTATTCTAACCACATCAGGAGTAACGAAAAATGAAACTTTACTTTCTAATGCTGCTTGAACTATAATCGAAGCTGCTGGATCTCCTGCATTGATTGGTTGATCAGCGTCACCGTTGTAGGCGTAATCGTGAATTGTTAATTTCAGACCAGCTGGATCTAACGTATCAAGACTTAATCTCACCCAGCCATAGTGAATACTCGCTCCAGCAGAAAATTTCATCCCAAGAAATTTCTGACTAACACCTAAAAATTCACCTTGATTAATGGCATAATTCAAATTAAAAGCAGGAACAGAAACTGTACCTTGTGCTCCTATGACGGCACTTTGAGAACCAAAATTGTTAGCAGCAGAAATAGGGTCACCAGCATTTAGTGCAGTTACTCCCAAGGTACTGTTACTGCCTATCACCTGTCCTTGCACACCACCATTTGCGCCGGGGATTACGCCCACTTGTGAACCATTATAGACAAATGTGAAAGGAATACCGCTGTACGTAGATGAACCGCCTCCGTTGAAACTTGCCACTTGGAACGTCATATCAATGGAAACATCATTATTAAAGTCCATCTCAAAAGGTCCAGAATTTTTATCTAAAAGCACGTCCGGATTTACATCTGTATATTGTAAATTTTGTCCTAGTGCAACATTTCCTGCAATAATAGATCCAGTAGCCGCAAGGTAATTTTTAATTCTAGATTTCTTTGTACTATTTTTCATGATGTTTATTTAAAATAAAAAAGGAGTGGTTTCCCACTCCTCAAATGTATAAAATAATTACAATTAATTATTTAACGTAAACTCTTTTATTAACTGAACCACCATTTAAGTTAGCTGCAACAGTGTAAATTCCAGACTCAACTCCTTCAAATGAAATTGTTGTGTTTACATCTGAAATAGCAACTGTTTTAACAACTTGACCTGTCATGCTTACTAAGTTAATTGTTCCTCCAACTAAATCTGGAGTAACATTAACAGTTGCATCGTTCAAAGTAGTTTTGATTGTTACTTTGTCCTCAACAGAAACGTTTTCAATTCCTGCTGTTTGACATGTACTGATTGCGCCATCTGGAGTAGCATTAAAAGCATATTCCTTAATAGTAATTGTTTCAGCATTAGCAGCAACAGATAAACGAGCCCAACCATAATGCGTACCAGTTCCAACTGTAAATTTAAAACCTAAATACTTATCAGTTTGACCTAACCAGGGACCAATAGCGATTGGGTAATTAATGGGAGCAATAAGCGCAGCATAACCCAAAATTGCACCGGAACTTGCACCGAATGGGGATGATTGTGCTACCGACACTCCACAATCCAAAACAGCTGTTGTCGTATCAGCAGGATTGACAACTGCAAAACCTGCAGGAAGAACAGCATAAGCAAAGGCACCTTCATACGTGAATGCCTGACCTTGTTGTGTAAACGAACCACTTAAGTGTTGAACACCAAAACCTAAATCTGGTATAGCATCACCATTAAAATCAATTAAGTAGGGATTTAATGAATCAGCGATTACATCAGGATTAACATTGGTGTATGTCACCTGTCCGTTTGCTGCACTTCCAGCAACAATTGCACCGGCAAATGCCGCATAACTTGATAATTTAGTTTTGTTTAAAGATGTAGATTTTTTCATAAGCTTAAATAATTTTGGTGTAAATTTAATAAAATTTTTATTTATTAGTTAATTTTAATTGCTTTTTTACTTCGACAACATTTAATGTAACATTAAGATACTGAGCTAATAAGTTCAATAGTTCGTCATTCGACTCTAAAAATTCTTTCCAATTTAATATCAATACTTGTTGATTTGGTTGAGATTGAATCCATAAATCAATGATGAATTTTTCCTTTTCAATGGTATTCAAAACACCAACTGGAACTGTACCTTCCGGAACTTTCTTTTTAAGTTTTGCCGTTCTTACTGGAATGATTTCTTCAATTGACTGATCCAAATAAATGACCTTGTAATTGAACTGACTTGGCAATTCACTCAAATGTCGACTCGGAATGTAAATTGCTTTTCCAAGAGCTTTTTCCAACCACGAATTCGCAAATAGCATTCTTTCCGCTTCTTTGTATCCTTCGGGATCATTTAATACATGAACACCACCTTTTTCCAGAATAGTAAGAAGCTCCTCATAGTTGCAATTATCGACACCCGTACAGACGATAATTTCACCCTTAATATTATTGTTTAAAAAGTCTAAACTTTGTTGGGCTTCAACTGGTAAATTCAACTGATTCTGGTAAATTTCTACCAACCATTGGTGAGCCTTGGTCATTCCGGGAGTTAATCTTACCGCAACATTAAATGCGTTTACGGCATCATTCCACAATTCAAGTTTGGCAAGCGCTTCACCCAAATGGTAATGAATTTGAGATTGGAAAAAATCTTGTTCTATCGCAATTAAAAATTCATCTACCGCTTCGTTAAACTTATTTAGTCGTAGAAAAGTTAACCCCAAACCGTAATGAGCAGAAGTACTTCTATCGTCAACTGCTAAAGCCGTAATATACTGTTTTTGAGCAGCTTTAAAATTTTTACGAAGTACGTGAATTTGTGCTATACTAATTGCAACTTGCACATTATTCGGATTCTTCTTTTGAACTTTTTCGAGTAATGGGAGCGCAAGGCGTGGTTTGTTCATAGCTAAATTCAACAATCCTTCCAAGTATTCTAAATACATTGGTTCTTCGTAATCCAAATTTTGAAATGGATCATCTGGGTTTTGAACCTCGCTCTTTCTTTTCTCACGTTCCTCTTTATCAATTAGCTTTAAAGACTCAAGCACTTCTTGACATTTCATGTACATTTTCTTTGTCAAATAGGCAAAAGCAAGACGCTGACCATACCGAAGAATTTTCGATTCGGAGAAAATTCGTTCTAAAATATCAATTGCAGGTTTTAATCGACCTCCGTTAATCATATTCCGAGCAACATAATAATCGTTTTCTTGCTTGCATTTTTCAACCTGTTTCAGCTTGTCGTCCTCAAGTGCTTCGATGTATCCTAATTCAACCAATTGCTGCAACGCTTCTTGAGCCGCCCAGGGATCTTCTCTCAACAATGCATCATGCTGACCGGTTTCACCGGGGATATCTTCCCAAGAGTCAACCATTTTTGCTGCTTCCGGATTTTCAAAACATTGATAAAGAACTTTCCCCTCCATATCTTTTCCAACTGCCAATCCTGCGTGATACAATAAGGTAGGAGTTACGTCCAAAACGCTTGCACCTGAAACTTCAACTCCCTTTTTAACTCCCGGTCCTGCCATAACAAAAATTCCATAAGGACTGTGCTCAACCGCTGGACCAGATGGTTCATTAGGAATGTGTAATGGTCGCTGATGATCGGAATGAAAACCATGATCTGACAATAAAACAACGGTTGTATTTTCATCAATTAATGAAAGTGTACGTTCCAACATCATATCATGAAACATATAACCCGCCTCTACAACATTTTTAAAATCCTCAAAATCTTTCTCAGGGATTTCAGGTCTTCGAGGTGGAAAATATTTCATCGCCGTATGACAAAAATGGTCAATTGCATCATGGTAAACAGCCATAAAATCCCATTCAGACTCTTCCATTAGATAGGTCGAAGCCGAATGAATTGTTGCTGCGTTAGCCAAAGTTTTTAATACACTTAAGGTTCTTTTTTCCTTTCGGAGTTCCAAATCTTGAGCTAAATTCGGCATGAAAGGAATCGACATTGTAAGACTTATCTCATGAGGATGCACACGAAATTCCTTCATTGTTTCAGTTAACGCCTCAGGATGAACCGTTCCGTTTGGCATTTCCCAACTTTCTCCCAAGGCCTTTGTTGCAACTTGGTATAAATTGGAGACCATAACACCGTTAATTGGTTCAGCGGGATTACTAGGCCACCAGGCCAACACATTACTTTTCCAACCTTCTTGATTTAAAATATTCCAAATTGCCTTTACCTTTCTAGATGTTGTTGTAACTGGTCTCAATCCTTCACCATTTGGCGTCGGCTCAACGAATCCACCAATGCCGTGTTTATCTGCTCGAAATCCCGTTGCTATACTCGTCCACAACATGGGAGATAAAGGTGGGTCCAAAGTCTGAATTCTACCATGAACACCTCGGTCCATCAAACTTTTAATTGTAGGCATTTTACCTTGGTCAATAAATGGCATGATAACTTTCCAATCAGCAGCATCCCAACCAATTACAAGGATTTTATTTTTCTTTTTTGTCATTTTTTTTCTGTTGGATCTTTTTATTTTCCTGAGCTACCACTTCTCTCCATTTTCGCAAACCAATGTGACCTAACGCTAAAAGCCCGAGAGATCCTTGCGATGTTATTTTATATTCTTTTGCCATGACTAAATTTTGTTTCTATACAATTCTGGATTTACAACTTGAGCCAAATCATTCCAATCGCATTCAAGGTTTAAAAAATCAATTAATTTATTAAGCTCTACTTCTGGATTCTTTATTAGATCTTTATAATTCACGTCTAGATAGGGTATTTTGTTTAATTCAAAAAATTGATACGTTTTTTGAATGTGAACCTTATAAATAGCTGAAAATTTCTCACGCTCCGCTGATTGATCTTTATTTAACATCGTTTCTTGAGATCTTAGAATTTCTTCAATGTCACGTCTCATAAAAACAACTCTGTATTTCAATGTCTTATCCAGAAACATTGGCAACGGAGCAACTATC
>VGML01000113.1 GCA_016866415.1 Bacteroidota bacterium
TTGACAAATGGTTTTGGAGGAGTTTTGAGTTTCAAAGTGAAAGGTACAGTTGAGCAAGCAAATGAATTCATTAATTCCCTTGAATTAGTATCCCATTTGGCAAATGTTGGTGACGCAAAATCATTGATTATTCACCCAGCGGCAACCACGCATGAACAGTTAACAAAAGAAGAACAAATTGCAGCAGGCGTTGAACCGGGCCTTCTCCGTTTATCAGTTGGAATTGAGCATGTTGAAGATATTATTCATGACTTAGAACAAGCCTTTCAACAAGTAAAAAACAAAGCCATAGTTTAAAGTAAAATTAAGCCCCCTTTCGTTGGGGGCTATTAAACCAAAAAATGATGAGTGCAAAAAATGTTGTTTTCAATGAGTTTCAATTAGAAAGTGGATTGCTTTTAAAAAATGTTGAAGTATCCTATCACACGTTTGGCAATTTGAATAAAGCTAAAAATAATGTGGTTTGGGTATGTCATGCCTTAACAGCAAACAGCAATCCCTACGAATGGTGGCCAAATGTATGTGGCGAAACTGGATTTTTTAATGAAAAGGAACATTTTATCGTATGTGCAAATATTCTTGGTTCTTGTTATGGTTCAACAGGACCTTTATCCAAAGATGAAAATGGAGACACCTACTTCGATTATTTTCCATTGGTTACAACAAGAGATATGGCTCGATTACATGAAAAATTAAGACAATACCTTGCACTAAGTCAGATTTATGTTTTAATTGGCGCCTCCCTCGGTGGCCAGCAAGCGTTAGAATGGGCTGTTGAAAATCCTTCTGTATTTGAAAATTTGATTTTAATTGCAACGAATGCCAAACATTCTCCTTACGGAATAGCCTTTAATGAAAGTCAACGGTTAGCAATTAAAGCGGATTCAACTTATGGAAAAAAAGATGAAAATGCAGGAGAAGCAGGCCTAATTGCAGCGAGAAGCATTGCTCTCTTGAGTTATCGTTCGTATGAAGGATATTCTTTTTCTCAAGGCGAAGACAACAACGAAGTACTAACAAATTTTAAAGCAAGCTCCTATCAAAAATACCAAGGGATTAAATTGGCAAAAAGATTTAATGCCTATTCGTATGTTCTGCTCTCACATGCAATGGATGCACACAATGTAGGAAGATCAAGAGATGGAATTGAAAATGCTTTGGCACAAGTTAAAGCGAAAACATTGATTATTGGAATTACGACTGATATTTTGTTTCCGCTCGAAGAACAAAGAAAATTGTGGCTTCACATACCAAATTCCAAATTAAAAACGATAGAATCTGCTTATGGCCATGACGGGTTCCTCATTGAACACGAAGCGCTTGTTTCTGAATTCAGGAATTTCTTGAATCACACACCCAAAAATTATGTTAAACATTCAACATTGAATGAAATATTATTTACTGCTTAATTAAAAAATATGTCACACTTAAAAATAGGTCTTTTCGGTTTTGGTTGTGTTGGCTCTGGCTTATACCAAGTGCTTAATCAAAACAATCAACTCAACGCTAAAATTCAAAAAATTGTTGCCAAAGACCCAACAAAATCACGGGAGAAAACTAGCGTCCCAATTCTGTATGATGCCAGTGAAATAGTTAATGATACTGAAATTAATGTGGTTGTTGAGCTTATCAATGATAGCAATGAAGCTTATGAAATTGTAAAAGAATCGCTAAAAAAAGGAAAACATGTTGTCACGGCAAATAAGAAATTAATTGCTGAGCGCTTGGATGAACTAATTCAACTTGCGAACGAGAATAACGTTTCTCTATTGTATGAAGGCGCCGTTGCAGGTTCAATTCCCATCATCCGAAATTTAGAAGAATATTACAACAACGATACCTTGACAAGCATCGAAGGAATAGTTAACGGAACAACAAATTACATTCTGACCAAAGCAAACCAAGGAATCAGCTATTCAGAGGCACTTTTAGAGGCTCAAAAAAAGGGTTTTGCTGAGGCAGATCCTACCTTAGATGTAGATGGCTTTGACCCTAAATTTAAATTAACAATACTTTTAAAACATGCCTTTGGGATTAGTGTTTCACCAAGTAACTTGTTGAATATTGGTATCCGTAATTTAAAACCGCAAGACATTCAGTATGCCAATGAGAAAGGATTTCGGATAAAATTATTTGCATCAGCTTCAAAAGATGAACATGGAATTACGGCATTTGTTGCGCCCCATTTCATTGAATCTTCACACTCTGCTTATCACGTTGACGATGAATTTAATGCGGTTGTTGTTCAGGCTGCTTATGCTGATAAACAACTATTTTACGGAAAAGGAGCCGGTAGTTTTCCAACGGCAAGTGCCGTTTTATCAGATATTTCAGCGCTACAGTTTAATTACAGGTATGAGTATCGTAAAACAACACCTGAATTATTAAGTCTAACGACTGATTTTGAATTGTATGTTTATATCAGTGCAACAACGAAAGAATCCCTTGATCATATTGAATTTGAAGAAATCGACGATTTATATGTAAGCAAAGGATTTAGTTATAAAATTGGTAAAATTCGTTTTAATGAAATCCAAAAAATCAATTGGAATGACCAAGAAGATCTTTCATTGCTGATTTTTTCAGAAAGCTCAAATCGTATTTTAAAAGAATCTGACAAGGCCAATTCGTATAATTTTCACTACAACTGATATGGAAAAAGCACTTCAACTAAATGAAAAAGTAATACGCTTTAATGCCTTTTTTACAATTCTAACAGGCATTTACATTCTTGTTTTCAGCAACGAGTGGGTAGGTCTTTTTCTCGCAATTGACTTTTTAATTAGAGGATTTACAAACTTGCTGTCTCCACTTACGTTACTTTCAAAATTGATTGTGAGGCTTTTAAAACTTACACCTATTTCAGTGTATGCCCCACCTAAAAAGTTTGCTGCAAAGGTTGGATTGCTTTTTTCCTTTCTTATTTTTCTTTTCACTTTCGTTCAATGGGAAATTTTGACATTAGTTGTAGCAACACTATTAATCATCTGTGCGTTTTTGGAGGCCTTCCTGAAAATTTGTGTTGGCTGTTATGTATATAATTGGTTTGTTGTTCCCGTATTTTTTGAAAAAATAAACAAGAAGGGCAACGTACAATAATTATGCTTTATGTATTCTTTAACTTTCTGATTTGCAAGTCTACCCACCATTCAAAATCAAAATAAAGAATCGTATTAACTCTCCATTTATGGGAAAGTTGTTCTCTTAACTCAGTCCGAAAGTTAGTGAGTAATTGAATTTTTTCCATCTTGCCAATGTTATTCCAGTGTATGAATTTTTGATTAATTCGGCTGATTAAAAATAATTCAAACTCGTATAAAGCGTCCATTTTACTTAATTGCTTACGAAGTTTTGATCCATCATAGCGAATATTCTCCGTTTTATTCAAAAGGATTTCTGAAAGGAGTGATAATATTCGTGAAAATGAATAAATATCGTTTCCTCGATTGGTAGTTTCGTGAGCTGTGATTTTCATAAACCATTTATTAGCCTCTTCATAATCCTCATTTACAAAAAAGACTTTTGCAATATCAAATCGCAAATACTTTTCGGCATTTCCTCCGGCAAGAACCTCATTTTCGCGCAAAAATAATATAGCTTTTTGCACTTCAATCCTTGCTTTTGAAAATTCATTCGTTTTCATGAAAGCGATTAATTGAAATTGATGTAAATAGGATTGAGCCATTTTTTGAAATTCTAACTCAGATGAAAGAAGCACTATTCTCTTCAATTCTTTAATCAACTCATTAAATTCTTTTTTGTCAAATCCGTTTAATATCAAAGTTGAAAGGCGAGCTGCAACCGAACGAAGGTAAAATAAGCCAAACTTCCCTAATTTTTCCGGGTGTTTTTCCAAGAGTTCATACATCTTTTTTGATGATTGTTGACTTAAAGCAGGTTCTCCGATTGAAGCATAATATAAGTATCTGATATCGTAATAGTAAAGTAATGCGCTTAATGATTTAGCATTCGATTTATCCTGGAGTAAAATGCTTTTCCCAATTCGCTCAAATTTTAAAAATTGCTTCGTATTCCGAACAAAACTATTTTCTTGCAATAAACTCCTTAAGTCATTATATAAAGAGATATAATCTAATACATTTTGATTCATAGAAAGACAACTTTTTTGCTTAATCATCACTTGTTGCATATCTATTGACGTTATGTAACGAGATAATTGAAGTTCCTTTTCCAACAATTGATAAGTTAAGGAAAATTGATCATTGGTAACCGTTGTCTTTTTTGTTGCAGTCAAACGTTTGTGAGCAAGCTTATAGAGCCTTTTTTCAATGAGTATATCAATTTCGATTAAGGAATTCAATGACTTGTTTTTTTTATCGCGATATTGCCGCAGTGATTCGAGTAAAACCTCAAATAAGTAATGCTTTTTTACCTCAATGTTATTATAAAAAGTAAAGTGACTTGTACGATTTTTCAAGAATTCCTTATCGTAGAATTTCATCTCATTGAACACATCAAACAAAAGGAGATAATCATTTGATTCTTCCTTTCTACTTGCGAGAAATCGTTTGAAAAATCGTTTCTCAGTTGGAGTTAATGCATGAATGAATACATGTAAACTATCCATTGCTTTTAATTCATGATAATTTTAAGGCGGTAAATATAGGGTAAATTTTACCAAAATATATCTATTTATTTAATTCTATGAGATATAATTTTTGAATAAAATAGTTTTCTTTTCTGAGGGTTCTTGAAGTATTTTTGTTTCAGATTCTAAGAAATGATACCATTGAAAAATACTATTTACTCATAAAAATATAGACCATGAAAATCAAAATCCTTACACTCAGTTATTTATTTATAAATGTAATTTCTGCATTCGGTCAAACAGTTACAGATGTCGATGGGAACACCTATAATACTGTTTCAATTGGAGATCAAGTGTGGCTTGGTGAAAATTTAAAAGTGACAAAATTCAATAATCAAGAGCCTATACCACTAGTTCTAGATGACGCACAATGGCCAATTCAAAATCAATCAGCCTATTGTTACTATCAAGCAAGTATGGATAATGTAAATATTTATGGTAATTTATATAATTGGTACGTTGTAAAGGACTCCAGAAATGTCTGTCCTTCAGGTTATTATGTTCCTTCAATTACCGAATGGGAAGAACTTGTTACTTTTTTAGGAGGTACTTCGGTTGCTGGTGGAAAATTAAAAGAATTAGGATTTTCACACTGGGCGAATCCAAATACAGGGGCTGATAACTCGAGTAATTACACATTGCTACCATCTGGTTGGAGGGCAAATAACAACGGTGTTTATGAGAATTTATCGTATATGACTTATCTATGGTCATCAACTCCTTTAGATGCAATGAATTCCTCTATATTGTTAGTTGGTTATGATAGTCAAGCGGCATATACTAGCGAAAGTCATATTTTAACTGGCTTACCTATACGTTGTTTAAAAGATAAAACATCCTCTTTAAATAAAAACGATAATACTCAAACAATTACCGTTTACCCCAACCCGTCAAATGAGGTTGTTAATGTTGTTTTACCGACTAGTAAATTTCAAACGGCAAAACTTATAGCTCTGAATGGCAAACTTATAATGAATGGTATGATTGAAAATGACTCTTGTACTTTTGATATTTCATCCATCGAAAGTGGTGTATATTTTATTTTAGCAGAAGGGATAAACAGCACCAACTATACTAAAATTGTAATAAGCCATTAACTTCAACGAGAATCATAAACGTATTAATTATCCAGTAAATAAAGCATGAATATCCTTAAAGTAAATACAAAAAGAAAAAGTCGTATAACCGTTTTTTACATATTGTTTTTTGTTGCTTCGATTTTAAGAAGTGTTGTTGGGAACGCCCAAAACTGGTCTGTTTCTAATGGTGGAAATTCTTTAAGAAATGGATCTTCAAGTGAATATGGCCCAACAGGTGAAAATATTCTTTGGTCCGGTGGTTTATCATCAACAATTGCTCGCTCGCCTGTTAGTGATAGCATATATCTAGCTACAGTTCGAATTACAAATTCTAGTGATTTTTTAAACGGAAGTAGAATTGTCATGATGGATATTCGAAACGGAGATACACTTTGGACGAAAAATTTACCTGTAGATTTCCCATCAACCGACTGGCAAAATCGCATTTCGGCTATCAGAAAAGGAGTACTTTATGCCTCACGATCTGGAAATGGGAATTCGACTTATCTGTATGCACTTAATGCTTCGGACGGTTCAATCATCTGGAGTTCAGAAAGCTTGATTGATGAACGATCTGTTGAAGGGCTTAATTTTCTAGATAATGGCGATTTGATTGTTGGGAACATGTATTCAGTAATGCGAATTAATCAATCAAATGGAACGACACAATGGCAATCTGACCGACTTGCTTACGGAGATGGTGCACAACTAGCCGTTTTTGGATCAAAAATATACGGTATTATCAATGACCTTTCAGATCTGAAGGTGGCTGCTTTTGATGTCACAAATGGCCAACTATTATATAAATCAAATGCAATTGATAATGGGCTTATTCAGCAACTCTCACTTTTTCTCGGAAATGATGGTGCGGTTTATCTTCCGAGATCACAAAATAATCCAGTCACAGATACGCTTTACTCATTTACAGACAATGGTTCAGGCTTTACAAAAAATTGGAGTATCCCAATTGATTACATCCCATTTTCAACCTCGG
>VGML01000114.1 GCA_016866415.1 Bacteroidota bacterium
ATGAGCAGTGTGCTACCCATTGTCAAGTTAACCACCTTGAGTAACCCCATCAACAACAATGTGAAAGTTCCTGTGAAGATGGAAATCATTGACCATGGGTTAGGACAATTGAACTACAGCAATGATACAATCTATTCATACGAAGGAAACATCCTGGCGGAGTGGCAAGGGTTCACGGGTCCAGCGTATCCCAAAAAAAACTACGACTTTGATTTGATCGATGCTGGTGGGAATAAAATCGACACTTCCCTGTTGGGCTTACCTGCTGAGAACGATTGGATTTTCAAGGCCGAGTATTTGGATAACACCCTGCTAAAAAACAGTGTTGCTTATTACTTTTCCCGAAAAATGGGACGCTACGCTCCTCGAACGAAGCATTGTGAAATCTTCCTCGACGGTAACTACATTGGAGTGTACACGCTCACTGAAAAAGTCAAACGCGATAAGAATCGTGTGGATATCGCAAAAATGACCTCAGCCGATACGGTTGGAAGTGCTCTGACTGGCGGGTACATCATTGAAATGAACATCAACGGAGATCCCGGTGCTTGGAATTCAGCCTATCCTCCTATTAACAGTGCTACTTCGCCCAATCCGGTGGAATTCAAGTTTGTTTACCCCAAGAGCGATAGCATTTTGCCGGTGCAAGGAAATTACATCAAAACATACGTTGATTCGTTTGAAAATGCCTTGAACGGAGCAAATTTTACCAACGATTCCCTCGGTTACCGAGCTTGGATTGACGTGAGTACCTTCATTGACTTTTTGATTGTCAACGAATTCTCGATGAACTACGACAGCTACGGACGCAGTACATACATGTACAAGGAAAAAGACACCGATGGCGGGAAATTATGCATTGGCCCGCCGTGGGATTATGACCGCGCGATGGACTCCCCTCCAACCTCGGGTTGGGTATGGCAGAACTGTCATCCGTATTGGCCCTTCCCTTTTTGGTGGTCAAAAATGTACACCGACAGCGTGTACCGGCATGAACTGGCCTGTCGATGGTTCAGCCTGCGGGAAAATGAACTTTCGAACGGGAAATTCATGGCCTTTATCGACAGCACTGCGAACTTGTTGTACCAGGGACCCGCTGAGCGTAATTTTGCGATTTGGCAATCGTTGAACGGTGTGCCTTACCCCCAGCAAGTGCTTAATTTGAAGGTATTCATGTACCAACGGCTCACATGGATCGACCAAACCTTGGCCCCCTTTGGAGCGGAATTACCCAAGGTACAGATTCCTCAAGATACCACAGTTTGTGTGGGAATCACCTATACCGCTCCCTACAACCCCTTGTACAGTTACAACTGGAAACCCGGTCCTGAAACCCCTGAAATCACGTTGACAACTCCTGGTCCTTACCTGTTGGAAGTGAGCGATGCCTTTGGATGCGTGCGCAATCTTCCTATGAACGTGGGAATTTCTGCGCCGGACAGCACCTTCAACCCAAGTAGTGCTGGAATCGAATATACCTTTACTGGGAACAACGGAACCAGCAGCCAATACCTTTGGGATTTCGGAGACCAAACTCCTTGGGGCAATGGGCCGCAAGCAATGCATGTGTATGCCGTTTCGGGAATTTATACCGTTCAAATGACCGTTACCGACACGCTGGACTGTATAGGAAAATCCTCACAAACGCTGCAGATTACCGAGGGTAGCATTCAGGTGGGAATTCAGCCCAACCCCTTCGTAAACAATCCAACAGTTGTACATAATTTACCGAACGATAAAGCCTTCACCTTTGTGCTTTACGATGCGGCGGGCAGAAAACTTCAAGCATTGGATTCCCCCTTATCGCCCTTTACCCTTGAGACCAGGGGCATGGCCCAAGGCACCTATTGGTTGAAGTGTATTTTTGACGGGGAAACCATCGCTCAACATTTGATTCGATTATAAGATGACAATCTTATGGCTTACTTCCCGATACAAAACCGTTCAAAGATCGTCCCAAGGATATCTCGATCAATTTCGATTTCACCTGTTATATTTCCAAGGGAACGCATCGCGGCACGAATGTCAAGGGCAATGAAATCTCCTGTGGTTCCGTTTTCGAGGTCAATGCTTACTTTTTCCAAAGCTTCAGCAGATTTTATAAGTGCTTCATAATGACGAGCATTGGAAACAATGGTTTCATTTTGAATATCGAAGGAACCAACGACGAGGTCAACCAATTTTTGTTTGAGTGAATCGATACCAATTCCGTTTTTGGCGCTGATTGAATGTTCCTCGTTTATTCGCCAATCCAAGTCAATTTTATTGGCTACCAAGAGGATTTTTTTGTCGGTATATTTTTGCTCCAATTCAGCTTGCCAATTCTTAACTTCATCTATACTCGATTGATTTGAAGCATCAGCTAGACAAAGCACAATTGAGGCTTGTTCAATTTTCTCGAATGAACGTTCGATGCCCATTGCTTCTATTTCCTCTGCACCCTCACGAATTCCAGCCGTGTCAATTAAGCGAAAAAGAATTCCATCAATGTTCAAGGTTTCTTCAATTACGTCGCGTGTCGTACCGGCAATGTTACTCACAATCGCACGATTTTCTCCCAACAATTGGTTCAGCAAGGTGCTTTTTCCGGTGTTTGGTGCGCCGACAATCGCTACTGGAACGCCATTTTTTAAGGCATTTCCAAGTTTGAACGATTCAGCCAAGCGATTGACCATTTTCAGGACATCTGCCACTAATTTTTTCAATTGAGTTCGATCGGCAAATTCAACGTCTTCCTCGGAAAAATCGAGTTCCAATTCGATCAAGGAGGCAAAGTGAATCAGTTTTTCCCGCAATTCTTTCAACTGACTTGAAAAGGTTCCTCGTAGCTGTTTCAAAGCGATTTCATGTGCTTGTTTCGATTGAGAAGCAATCAAATCTGCCACAGCTTCCGCTTGTGAGAGATCCAATTTTCCATTCATGAAAGCACGTTTGGTAAATTCACCCGGTTCGGCTAAACGGAAACCACTAGAAGTTAGAACGTTTAGTATTTCTTGCTGAATGAAATTAGAACCGTGACACGAAATTTCGACGCTTTCTTCGCCCGTGAAACTCTTTCCTTGTTCAAAAATGCTAATTAAAACCTCGTCTATTGCTTTTCCATTTGAATCAGAGAGAACGCCAAAATGAATCGTATGCGACTTTTGGGTAGTTAAATCTTTCGAAAAAAATGGATTTACAAGGTTAATTGCATCTTTCCCTGAAGCGCGAATTACAGCAATTGCACCAACACCATTTGTAGTGGCTAAAGCACATATCGGTTCGTTTTCAAAAGACATAAAACAAAGTTAGGTAAATAAAAAAGGTGAAGATAAACCTCACCTTTCTAAATTCATTTTACAATCAATTAAAAAGGTAAATCGTCTGAATCGTCGTTTTCAGAGATTACACTTGACGTTGGATTTGCAGTTGCAGCGGGAATTGGATCTAGGTTCATCGCAGACGGACCTCCAGCAGGCATTGCTGTTCCTTGACCAGCACGTTCAATTCTCCATGCTTCAATTGTATTGAAATACTTTACTTCACCTTGTGGGCTTGTCCATTCTCTTCCTCGCAAATTGAAAGAAACTTCCACTTGCTCATTTGTTTGAAAATTGTCTAACAAAGCACATTTATCTTGTGTCGCTTGAAATGAAATCAATTGTGGGTATTGATCTTGCGTTTCAACAACAAATTCTCTTTTTGAAAATCGATCGGAAACAACTTGGGTTGGGTTTATTACTTTAAGGGTACCTGATAATTTAAACATATTTAATCGTATTAATTTAATTTACTAATTGTTAAAGGAGAGCAAGGTCATCCAAGCTTCTTCCAGTTTATTTTCTTTTAATAATTCACTTGCCCGAACATGAAGTTTTTGCTCCAGTTCAGTGGGTTTCTCTTCTAAAGATACAAATAAATCACTTAATTCAATCAATTTATATTCATTGACATCTGTTTCATTTGGAAGAGCTTCAATTCCTGCTAAATGACCTAGTTCGTTTCCGGTTAATATTTTACTATTTCGAACATCGAAAGGAAGCGCATCGAAGCCAATTCCACAAGTTGTAATAGGTTTTTTAATTTCAAACATCGAATTTTGGTCAGCTCGACAATACCAATCGCCACCCATTCGAGAAACCAAATCAATTTTATGTTGGTCAATCATTCCGTTGGAATCCAAAACAGCTTCGTTGATGTGAATTTTTACTACTTCTGAAATGATGAGGTTTCCAGCTCCTCCTTCGTGACCAAGCTCAACGACTTCATTCACTTTGCACTCAAATTGAACAGGAGATTCACCAACACGGAAGGGTTTAACCAAGTCTGATTTGACAGCAGTAAATCCAGCTTTTTCAAATTCACTGACACCAGGTGCATAAGGCGAACTAGCCAAACTCATTTGATGTACGATGTCGTAATTGACAACATTGATAACCACCTCTGGAACAACTTTTACATTGTTGTAGGTGTCTTTCGTGGTATTGCTTCTTCCTGATCTTGCAGGAGAGAATATTAAAATCGGCGGATTTGCACTAAATACATTAAAAAAACTAAATGGCGCCAAATTGGGATTTCCATTTTCGTCAACCGTAGAGGCAAAAGCAATGGGTCGAGGGCCAATCGCTCCAAGCAAATATTGGTGTAATTTAGGTATTGGAAGTTCTTTGGGATCTAGGGTAAGCATCGTATAAACTTTAAATCAAAGTTAATCTTATTTCACGTTCAATTTTTGAATTTTAAGGAGTAGTTATTCACAGAATGTTTGCTTATCTTTATGTTCTGAAAGTTTAAAATGACATTTTATCGATTTCTAATTCTTGGGTTTTTTATTTGCAGTGGTTCGTTCATTTTCTCTCAAAATTTGAAGGACAAAAATGGCAAACGAACGGGAAAATGGGTTTTTAAAGGAAGCGATCGTCCGAATTCAGGAGTGACAAAAGATGGAAAGATAGAAGAAGGTTATTTTGTAAATGGTCGAAAAGAGGGTATTTGGATTAAATATCATTCAGATGGAAAGACGGTCAGCTTAAAGGGGAACTACACGAATAACCGTCCTGAAGGTGATTACAAACGATTTCACAAAAGTGGAAAGCTTCGTGAATCGGGTTCATTTAGTAAAGACGAATATAAAGGGCTTTTAACGCGCTATTATGCGAATGGAAAAATGGCCTATCAAGGCACTTACAACAATTCCGGTTACGAAAATGGAACCATCAATTATTTTCATGAAAATGGCAATCTTGCACTTGAATATACAGTAAAGGGAAATGAACTAATTGGCAAGGTCTGTCGGTATTATGAGGATGGATCTTTGAAAGAGAGCTTCACGATTTCTGCTGATGGGAAAATTCAAAATACACAGACGTTTGAGCGCAAGGAAAAACCGAAAACTGCTGATAAAGATGTTAAAACTCCAAAAACGATTTATCCTCCTTCTGTAAAAAATCCAAATACGAAAGGATTGCGTTTCAACCCAAATGGATACAACACGATTTATAACGAAAACGAGGATATATGGATGGATGGCGAATTCAAAAATGGCCAACTATGGGACGGAAGGGTCCGTGATTATGACAAAAATGGCATTGTTCAAAAAATTCGTGTTTTCAAGAATGGCATCTATCATTCAGATGGGTCATTTTAAGAACTCCAGTTTTAATTTCGTGCTTCCATCCATTTAGCGACATATTTCCCAATAATATCAAATTCCAAATTAACTTGATTCCCCACTTTTAAAGAAGAGAAATTGGTATTTTCGAAGGTGTATGGAATGATGCAAACGGAAAAAGAATCTTTTTTTGAGTCAACGACGGTCAAACTTGTTCCATTCACGGTTATCGATCCTTTCTCGACAGTTAACTGCTCATTTTTATAATGAAAGGTAAATTTCCAACTTCCATTTTGATCTTCAATTTGTGTGCAAATCCCAACTGTGTCAACATGTCCTTGAACGATATGCCCATCCAATCGACCATTCATTTGCATACAGCGCTCCAAGTTGACAGGAGTTCCAATTTTCCATTCGTTGAGGTTTGTTTTATCTAAGGTCTCTTGAATTGCAGTAACGGTGTAAATGTCATTTTCAATGTTGACAACCGTTAAGCAGCAACCATTGTGCGCGACACTTTGATCAATTTTCAATTCTGAAGTCATTTTTGCTTTGATTGAAAAATGGATGTTTTCCGCTTCTTTTTCGATTCTTACGACTTCGGCTACCTCTTCTATTATTCCTGTGAACATGTGATAAAATTAAATCATTTCTCGTAAATCCTTTATATTGAGTTGAATGGTCTTTTTGCCATTAAACTCATTTGTTTCAAGTGTGTAGACCATTTCAAAAGGAATTCCACTCGCAGCTTCGGTTTCTTTGTGTCCCAAATTAAATCCAATTGCCTCATATTGTAGCCGAGAATTTGGTTGAATTACTTTCAATTTGAGGTGCACATCTTTTAAAATTTTTGAATCCGTCGCAAAAAGATTTGAGGTGTGGAAAATGGGTTTCATATTTCCTGGTCCGTGAGGTTCGAATATTTCAATCATTTTCTTTAAACGGGGAATTTGATGGGGAGATTCTGTACCATGAATTTCATTCAAATTGATAGAAACATCTATTTTCTGAATCGGTGTTTTGTCTTCAATCGAAATTGTTTTGGCAACCATTTCTTCAAATCGTTTTTTGAAATCCTCCAAGTT
>VGML01000115.1 GCA_016866415.1 Bacteroidota bacterium
GACTTCCAAAGAGCGCTCTTTAGCATTCCTTGAATTACCAAATGCTGAGCAACTTGCGAATGATCCAATCATGAAACTATCCAATGAAATGTTAGGTCATTTAAATGCAAGAACTGACGAATTGACTAAACTTCAAAATGATTTTGGTCGTGCTTATCGTTTACTAGTTGACGGAATGCGTCAGTCTGGCTTGAGCCCAGTGAAATATCCAGATGCGAATAGTACACTTCGTTTAACTTATGGAAAAGTGAGTGCACTTCCTGCAGACAAGCGTAACGATGCAAAAGTGAATTACTATACCACTTTGCAAGGAACAATCAAAAAATACAAGCCAAATGATGAAGAATTCGATCTTCCGAAACGATTAATCGAGTTGAACGATAAGAAAGATTTTGGTGAATACGCTGATAAAGGTGGATACATGCCTGTAAATTTCCTAACGAATAATGACATCACAGGAGGTAATTCAGGCTCACCAGTATTAAATGGAAACGGAGAATTAATTGGATTGGCGTTTGATGGCAACATAGAAGCCATGGCTGGCGATGTTATTTTTGATAGCAAGCTGCAAAAAACAATCAATGTTGACATTCGATACGTACTGTTTATAATCGATAAATATGCTGGTGCAAAACACATTGTTGACGAAATGACGATAATTAGATAATTACAAAGTTGAATAGCAGTTAAAAGCCTCGTTTGAAAAAACGGGGCTTTTTTAGTAAATAATTCGTATTGAAAGAGAAAATAACTTTGTTTATTTACCTAATTATCAATAATGAAATTCAGTTGATTTTAGTTCATAATGTGTTGAAAAAGTATCACTTCCCAATCAACTATAGAAAGAGTCACTCAGTTAAAAATAATTAAATTTGCGTGTAACTAACAATGACAAACGAAGAACTAAAGGGAATTGTTAAGGATATTTTTGCTGCCTATTTGGAGCAGAATGGTCACCGAAAAACACCGGAACGCTTTGCCATACTCGCTGAAATTTATGATTATGAAGGGCACTTTGACATTGAGTCGCTCTACATCAAAATGAAAAACCACAATTACCGCGTTTCAAGAGCAACATTGTATAATACCATCGACTTACTTTTGGCTTGTAACTTGGTTCGAAAACATCAATTTGGTAAGAACATCGCCCAATTCGAAAAATCCCATGGCTCAAAGCAACATGATCATGTTATTTGCACGGATACAGGTGAAGTTTTTGAATTCTGTGATCCGCGAATTCAACAAATTAAGCAAACAATTGAAGAACTTTTTGGAGTGCAGGTACAGCACCACTCTCTTTATTTTTACGGCGTTAAATCTAATTCAAAATCGAAATGAGTTTTAGTTTAAATCAACACAACATGGAGCAGTTGCTCGTTTTAGAAATGTCTGGAAAAATTCTTTCAGATGGAGACTTAGAAACGGCCAAAGCATCGCTAGATAAAATTACAAACTGGAATATCGTAATGGATTTGAGTAACCTGACGCATTCGAATTCAAGTGGTATCGCCTTTATGATTAAGACATTAACACGTTCTCGAATCAATAACGGGGATGTAGCAATGGTAAAACCGAATGCACAATTGGCTAAGTTATTTGAAATCACGAAAATGCACGAGGTTTTTAGCATTTATGATTCATTAGAAGAAGCGAAAAAACATTTCAATAAATAGATTTCTCATACGTTATAATTACGAGTAAAAGTAAAACTTAAATGAAGGTAGATGTATTGTTAGGCCTGCAATGGGGCGACGAAGGAAAAGGAAAAATTGTAGACGTTCTAACCCCAGAATACGACATTATTGCACGTTTTCAAGGTGGGCCAAATGCGGGACACACACTTGAATTTGAAGGAATCAAACACGTTTTACATACGATACCATCTGGGATTTTTCATTCGAATGTGATTAATTTAGTTGGGAACGGAGTTGTAATAGATCCAGTAATTTTCAAAGCAGAATTAGACAAACTTGCACCTTTCAATATCGATTTTTCGAATAGGTTGTATATTTCCAAAAAAGCACACTTGATTCTACCGACTCACCGCTTATTGGACGCTGCCTCAGAAAATGCCAAGGGGAAAAATAAAATTGGTTCAACCTTGAAAGGAATTGGACCAACTTACATGGATAAAACTGGTCGGAATGGACTTCGAGTTGGTGACATTTTTTCACCGAACTTTAAAGAGAAATACGATGCCCTGGTTGAAAAACATGTTGGAATGCTCAAGCATTACGAAGGTTTCGAGTTTGATATCAAAGCCCACGAAGCTGCTTGGATGGAAGGAATTGAAGTTCTTCGCAGTTTACACGCAGTTGACAGTGAACATTTCCTAAACAAAGTCTTACTTGAAGGTAAAAAAGTACTTGCTGAAGGTGCACAAGGAACGATGTTGGATATCGATTTCGGAACCTATCCATTTGTAACTTCTTCAAACACAGTTACTGCTGGAACCTGCACAGGACTTGGAATTGCCCCAACTCGTATCGGAAAAGTAATTGGAATCTTCAAAGCATACTGCACCCGAGTTGGTAGTGGTCCCTTCCCTACTGAGTTAGATAATGAAGTTGGGGAAGCCATTCGTACAGAAGGTCGAGAATTTGGAGCAACTACAGGTAGACCGAGACGTTGTGGTTGGATCGATTTAGTACAAATGCGCTATGCCATTATGATTAATGGGGTCACCGAACTTTCGATGATGAAAGCGGATGTACTTAGTATTTTTGATTCAATTCAAGTTTGCACGCATTACTTGGTGAATGGCGAAAAAGTTACAGATTTTCCATTTGATGTAAACGACTTGGATTACACTCCTGTATACGAATCACTTCCGGGATGGAATTGTGATTTGACACAGTTGGATGACTATTCCAAATCACCTGAGGAACTTAAAAAGTATGTTTCTTATCTAGAGGAAAAACTACAAGTTCCAATTAAAGTGGTTTCAGTTGGCCCTGATAGAAAACAAACACTTTCAAACGCTTGATTCAAAAAAAACATATCCTAAAATGTGCGCTTTTCACAGGCGCATTTTTTTTAAGTGGTATTTTATTGAGTCAAAATAACCTATTACAACTACTTCCCGGATCAGAGAAAATGTACTTCGATAAAAAAACGGGGCTGCATCGCTTGGTGGGATCCGTAAGTTTTAATTATCAAGGAAATACCATGTTTTGTGATTCAGCTCATTACCAAGAACGAAATAAAATCGTTCGGGCTTATGGGAATGTACAAATTCGAAAGAATGATATCAATTTGTTCTGTGACTCACTCTTTTATAACGGGAGTTTAAAATATGCCAAACTTTGGGGACACGTGCGTGTAAGAGACAGCGAGTATAAAATCACAACGGACTCACTTGATTATGATGCAAAGAACGGAAAGGCAATTTACAGAAGATTTGGAACCATTGAATCTATTGTTTCAGATGAGAAAATAACCAGTCGAACAGGTTATTTCTACCCAAACAAAGGAAGTTTCTTCTTCAGTGGGAATGTAAATTACAAAAAAGAAAAACTAGCAATTACCACTGACACGCTCCAGTTTTCTTATGAAAAACAGACGAGTTATTTTTACGGCCCTACAAAAATCATCAATGATACGGTAACGATTCTTTGCAAAAAAGGCTGGTACAACGTGCAAAAAGAAGAAGGCGTTCTTTACCAAAAAGCAGAAATTATTCAGAAAAATTCATTGATTCGTGGTGATACGCTTTATTATAACGGTCAAAAACAAGCTTACGAAGGAAAGGGTAACGTTTTTTACAAAGATTATGAACAGAATATGGTTTTCCTCGGAAATCGCGCCTATTCAAGTAATGAAAAACATTATGCTTATCTCACTGGCAAAGCTATAGCATTTAAAGTCAAGGACAAAGACACAATTTTCATTCATGCCGATTCGCTTCACCTTTTCCGAGATACTTTAAATAAAACCAAGGAAATTACTGGAAATAGAAACGTCAAGATTTACAACAATTCCATTCAGTGTGTTGCTGATTCGGCATTTTATTTACCAAATGAGAATTTACTTTATTTGCGATCAAAACCTATTGTTTGGGCTCAAAACACAGAATTGAAAGGGACGAAAATGGATGTTTTCTTAAAAGACACGTTGGTTGAAAAAATTCTAGTTTCTGGAAATGCTAATGCAATAATGGAAGTTGATTCTGGAAATTATTACAACCAAATCGCAGGAAAGGATATGATCGCCTGGTTTGAAAACAATGAAGTCGTCCGAACCGATGTACAAGGAAATGCACATACCATATATTTCCCTGAAGAGACTAGCAAAACAGACTCAAGTTTCACAAAAAAACGAATGGGAATGAATCGCGTAATGGCTTCTGATTTAAGAATTTACCTTGATAGTGGCGAAGTAAAAGGAATTACCTATTTAGACAAACCTGACGGAGTTTTCTATCCAATGGATCAAATAAAAACAACCGAACAATTCATCAATGGGTTTTGTTTGACTCCTGCTTTACGACCAAAATCGGCATTGGATTTAATCAAATAGTAGTATATTTTTTCACTTTTGATACAATTAACCCAAACGATTTTTAATTTAGCTTTAATATGTCACAATGAAAAAAATTGATTTTTCTTTCAAGAACAATGAACCTACTGCAAAAGGAAGTTTACTCATTTCCGATCCTTTTTCAGATGACGTTTATTTTGGACGTTCAGTTGTTTTGATTTGTGAACACAATGATGAAGGCACTTTTGGGTTTGTTTTGAATAATTACATTGATATTGATCTACATCAATTAGACGATAGTTTTCCGGATATCAATGCTCGAATTAGCTTTGGCGGACCCGTATCCAAAGAGAATTTGTATTATATCCATTGCTTTTCAGATATTACAAATACGCTTGAAATTCGCAAAGGATTATATTATGGCGGCGACTTCGATGAAATCTGTGAACAAATAAAAAATACTGAAAATCCGAACAAAGAAATTCGTTTTTTCGTCGGTTATTCGGGATGGAGTTCGGGTCAATTGGACGAAGAAATAAAAAACGAAAGTTGGATTACTGCAAATAATATTTCAACTGAAAAAATTCTTGATACAAGATTGGACGATCTATGGAAAATCTGCTTGGAAAAACAAGGTCTACGATTTAAAATGATGACAAAATTCCCAAGAAACCCAATGGATAATTAAATGAGTTATTCTTTTAAAATCCAAACTTTCTTCGCACTGTTTTCTATTGATAAAATAAAAACCATTACTAAGTTTATCCAAATTGATTTAAAATTCAACTTTACAAAAAAAAACTATTTTCGTTTAATATTCAAATGTGTTTCTTACTAAAAAATGAACTTATGCGAACACTAACTTTTTATTTATTGGTGATTATACCTTATTTTGGTTTTGGACAAATAACCATAGAACAATCAGACATGCCTTCTGTCGGCGACGTAATTCCGCGCCGTTCTGATACCTTAACACCCCTGACAGGACCGGGTCCAAGCGGTGCAAATCAAGCCTGGGAGATGACAGAAACAAGTTTCTACGTGGTGCAGGAAAATACAAATGTTGTATCCGCAAGTTCCACTCCCAACGGATCTAATTTTCCAAGTGCAAATTTGGCCATGACTCTGGACAATTCCAATTATTTGTATTTTGGGAGTTCTCCAACTTCTTTTACTTGTTTGGGATATACAGGTGATTTACTGAATACCGGTTCACCCATTACCGTAAATTTTTCTCCCGATTTAACCCTTCATCAGTTTCCTCGGACGTATAACTCTACCTTCGATGACAATTTTATAATTGACGTTACAATTCCAGCAGCCTCTATCAATCCTATTCTGAATCAAATTAGATTCAAGCGGACGTCACAAGTGAATGATGTAACGGACGGATGGGGAGTCATTCATACACCGGGGGATAAATACTACAATGTGCTTAGAGTTCATACGACTACCATTTCGATTGATTCTATCTGGGCATTGCCGCTTTTCCCCCCGACGTGGACATTGGTATCAACGAGTCAAGATACTACCGAGTCGTATGTATGGCTCGCGAAAGACGGAAAATTAGCCGTTGCAGAAATGAGTTTTGACACGCTTGGAGCACCTAAAATTTTTAAATGGACAGAATTACCCGGAATTGCTTTGAATACCGATGAGTTCAGCTTAGACAGCGAGATTAAAGTATTTCCCAATCCATTCGGTTCAGCAATTCAGGTAAATGTGCCCGATCGTTTTGTTGGTAAAAATTGTCAAATTCGCGATGTAGCAGGCCGTTTGATTTCAGTGGAATATTTTTCCGAAAGCAACAAAATGATAGCCACCGATGCATGGCATTGCGGTGTTTATTTTCTTGAATTCGAGGGCTTAACTGCTCCAAGAAAAATTATGAAAAACTAAGATTTGTTTATAGTATCCGATATCCTGGGGATAATATCTCCCACAACTGCAGTATCCGTTTCATCGATAGTAATCTGTGCATTCAATTCTACCGAAATGAATGCTAAAAAGAATAATTGAAATAAGAATTTCATATGATTTTTTTATACAATTATAAAAATATTTGAAATCTAAGCTTTAACATTTGTGATCCTAGTATAAAATTTCGAACGGCCAAAAAGCGTCGATTACTCAATTCTATGTATTTTTGAAGCATGCA